>CAZFUR010000020.1:0-12173 GCA_964522245.1 uncultured bacterium
ATATCCAGTGGAAGATGGTGGTGGCTGGAAAAATCCACTGTGATCGAGCTAAACGAATCAGACACTCAAGCAACTATGCCTGCGGATTTCTTTGAACTGATAGATTCATCGTCCGTCAAAGATATCAGCAACGATCTAATACTAACACCCCAAACACACCGAGATTTCGATCGCAACGGCACAAATGGGCAACCGACAGAGTATATCCTGTTCTCAAAAGATTCTCAAGGTAAACGGATAATCAAATTCAATTCCCCGTCAGATTCAACCAGATCGATCAGAATAGATTACTACAAGGTGCTTCCGGACCTGTCAAACGACGACGATATATCGGAAATACCGTACTGGTATCAATTTATGCTGATAGAGTTTGCCGTGGCACGAGGGCATGAACACCGTCAACAAGCGGACATGGCGGACGTCGCCAGAAGAAAATGGCTGGAAGGAATATCGCAACTGATGATTGAGGCGGATCAGAAAAATAATTATCAAGCGCGGTTGCGTCCTAGATGGAGGAGATGAAATGATCAGTTATAAAAATTTCGACTTTTCAGGAGGGCTGAACATAGAAGAGAAAAACGCCCAAATAGCCCAAAATGAGAACGTGTTGTCACAAAATTTCATCTCCAACGGCAAGGCGATAGAGGTTTTGAGCGGTTATGTAAAATTCAACAAAACGCCTATCTCTAATAATCTAACCAACAAGATTAAATCTATTTTCCGATTTGTAAAACCGTCATCGCCAAACATAAAAAGGTTTATCGCCGATTGTGGCGACGGATTGTGGGTTGCAAACGAGACAACCGCCGAATGGGATCCGATAGAAACCGGATTAGACCCGCAAGGTATTTTTGAATACACCGTGCTAGGCGATAACTACTGTTTTATGGTAAACGGATATGACGGACTGAAAAAGTACAACGGTACATCAATTTATAACGTCAACGGAGCGCCAAACGGCACAACCGTATCCAACCATTTCAACAGGTTGCTTATAGGCGGTAATCTATCGTATCCAAACCGTGTATACTGGAGTGAACCCGCCCAACCCGACGAATGGGATTCTCTTAACAACTATCAGGAACTTCCATCTATAAATGGTGACGGTATAGTAAAAATAATACCGTTTATGGACGGATCGATACTGTTTAAAACCCACTCTATATGGTTGATGTACGGCAACATGGAGCCTTTTCCCATAAACAAAATCAGTGACAACATCGGGTGTGCCTCTAAACAATCCGTCACGGTATACGGCGATAAGGTTTTTTGGTTTAGCGACACAAAACATATCTACTGTTACGATAGAACCAATCTGATGAACATTACCGAGTTTAACGTTGGAGCGTTACCTGTTCCCGCCTCAAAAATAGAAGACGTCTGTTGCGAAGTGATCGACGGAGACTTGTGGGTCAGCTACTGCGACGAATCCTCCAACGAATCTTTCAACAACAGGGTTTTGATATGTGATATCAGAAACATCAATCATCCTAAATGGTTCGGTCCTCACAAAGGTTTTCAGATACAGAGTTTCTGTAATTTTAAAGCCAAAAACGATACGGGAAAAACCTATTTCGGAGACTCAAACACATCCACCGTCTGGCAAAAAAGCACAAATTATTATATGGGTGCCAACCTACAAGGAACAATCGTATCGTCCAGCACAACGACAACCGACGTAAAACTAGAAAAAAACGGTAATATCGGAACAAACACACTCACAGGTTGCAGGATATCTATCGTTGACGGTAAAGGACAAGGACAACAACGGATAATAATTGAAAACACCCAATTCAACGAAACAGGCGCAGTATGGAGCGGATCGATAACGGTAAATAATGACTGGAACGATATCCCAGACTCAACCAGTCGATGGGAAATCGGCACGATAGACGCTAAATATAGAACGGGCATTCTCTCTTTTGAATCGCCTGAAAAACAAAAACTGTTCGATAAAGTGTTTATCCATACCGAATCGAAGGGGGATTATCTGTTAAAAATAGGTGTCATAAAAAACCATCTGGATTCGGGTAATGAATATAATTACTCGCTTCTGGGATCATCCACAATATGGGATTCATCGGTATGGGATCAATCGGAATTTAGCAGTCCGGATATGCTTGACGACTATATCGACCTTGATTTCGAGAATGCGAAATACTTAAATCTGGAATTCTCCGTCAAGGGACGCAACAGGAGTTGCCTGATATACGGATTCGTCATTCTGTTCCGTTACGGCGATACACTGGATTTCGATGGATCATAAACATCAAACAAGGAGAAAAATATGGGTTTAATATCAAGACAATACAATTACGTTGCCGGTCGCACAATTAAAGCCGCCGAGATAAACAAAAACGAAAATCTGCTGTACGAGACAATGAACGGCAACATCGAAAACGAAAACATAAAAAGCGATACTCTCTCGGAACGGGTTTTGACTGAAGAAATAAACCCTCTTGTAAGAGACGCAGAAAAATATCTCAGTTTCGTCTCGTCAGGATTGGTTGTGACCGATACCAGCTCAAACGGTACTGCGAAAGTATCAATCAGCGAAGGGACAGTCTACACAACCCGCAACAACAAGATGTACCGCAAAAAAACCGCCTCGGAAACCTACAGTCTAACCAACACAACCAACGGAACATTTTATCTGCATGTGAGCTATCAGGGCACTTTCTCGGATACCATATCCGTACTACCTGAAGCAGGTTATCAGGTGATAGCAAAACTGGTCGTATCGGGGCAACCCTCCACACCGACAATAACCGTCACCGATTTAAGACGCACACGCCTTTACGATCTGACAAGCCATTACCTACACGGCGCAACTTTGGAATATCTAAACACAACATCTTTCTCGGTATCCTCAGGTACGGTAGAAATCGCCAACACTTTTTTCACCCGCACCGACAACTCAGGCAACATCAGCATAACATCCGCTAACAACTATTTTGAGCTAGACGGATCAGCCACAGGCGGAACAACAGGCAACTCCGAATGGTGCTACGTATACCTGACACAAGACGGATCATCCATGCAATGGACGGTAAAACTATCCAACAACCCACCGCAATACGCCGACACCAACGAGAACACCTCAGGCATCGCATTATATAGAAAAGTATCGGACAAATATTATAGATGCATCGGTGCCGTATACCGCAATTCAACAGGCGATATTCTGAAGTTTTATCAGCAAAACAACTATCTGCAGTACGATACGCATCAAACCGTAACGGAGGGGTCATCCTCAAACGCCAATATACCGGCAATAAGCAAACGAGGGAACTTTTCTCTGTACATAGATAGTTCCGACCGCACACCCAACGAACATGAAGTGAAAATCCGGTCCGCAGGCTCCACGGGAGATTACATCACACTAACCACACGCAACACCACAGGCGGGGAATTTAACTCCAATACACTCATAACTTCATGTTTCACAAACGCCTCTCAACAGATTGAGCTTTCAATCACAGATAACGTATCGGGAACACTCGCCTGCAAAACTATCGGATACTGGATAAACGTGCGCAATTAAAAAAATCGGAGCGATCTAATGCTAAATAATTATTCCACAACAAAAGACAAAAACACAAAAATGAACTTCGATTCACTTTTCTCTCATCTGAACAGATACTACCTTGGCAGTATGACCGCCGATAACCTAACCGAAATCGATACAAAAGAGCTCCCTTTCGGGGCAATGGTTTACGACAAAACAAACCACAAGCTCAAAGTTCTTTCCGAACAATCAGGCAAAAAAAAATGGAAACCGTTATCATTTTCATAAAAAAAGGAGGATATTATGGGATACTCTAGATACCCCGCATTTGTAAAACCAAACCTGCCGAATTATATAAAAAACCTCGAATCTGAAGAAGTAGTGGGCACAATAACCGATTTCCTAAGAGGAAAATATGATCCCAAAGCCGAACAATTCGCAAGATTTCTGGATATAGGCAAATCAAGACGAGACCGCGCTACGCGAAAACTGAAAAGAGAAATCCTCTCCGCTCAAGGCGGACAGAGAATATACGGCGGTGCCGCAGGCAAACAACTCAACAGAGCCTTAGTCGATAAACTAAAAGATGACCTAGACAGAGAACAGGAGTTTTTGTGGAATACCCTCAACCAGATAATCGCTAACCGCAAATACGGTGTCTCGTCAGGACAAAGTACCATATCTAACGCAAGAAACTATTCTCTGGAAAGAGCACAAATGGAAAACCGCTACAACAATCGTTTATGGGAATCGAGACTACACAAACAATCAAGATCCGACAAAATACGCAGTTTTCTGTCATCTTTTCTACCAAAAGTCGCAGATAGCGGATTGGATGTCTTAACAAAAAAATATATTTAACAAAAAGGAACAGTTTTTATGACAATTTACAGAAAAGAGTTTTTCACGACAACCCCAAACAACACAAGAACCGCCCCGAACCTGCCATCTTTCCTGACAAAAATACTCGATCAGTCTATCGGCAGATATCTTGACAAATACCAAACAGCCGACTCAAGGTATACCGACAGAATACTCTCATACCCTAACCCCGACGAGCTACCCGACCAAGAAGACGCCCATAAACCTAAATTCGCACCCAAACGCACTCGCAAAGACATAAACCTCTTCGGTCTGATACCCAACAAAAGAAAAAAATATGGGAGCCTAACCCTTCTTGGAAGGCTGAGAATACAAATAGGTTCCATGAAACGTTTTTTCACAGAAGGAACTTTGAGTATACGAAACGGACGGATTATCAACAATAAACCGAACAACACCTACCTTCAGGCAATCGTCGAACGAATCAATAGAAAACTCAATAAACTAGACGACAGGACGATCCGAGAAATAATCGACGATTCCACAAAAAAAATGTCTCCCAAAGAAGAGACCGCAAAAGGTTATCGCAGATAAACCGAGGAGACTTTTTATGAAAAAAACCATCGCCGGATTGTACATCATACTTGTTCTGTCTATGTGCGGGTGCAATGCCCGAATATGGGGAGACAATATGCTAAGAGAATGGTTCAAAGGCAACAGATTCAAAGTTAACGATAAAAGAATCTATGCCTCAAACGTAAACGGTATCCCCACAAACGATATATCAAAAATTCTGTTTGTCTCGTCTATACCGTTTCTGATCATGCTATGCGTTAACGCCATACAACGCAAAAGAACAACAAACTACGCTTTGTCTTTCTTGATAGGATTAATCGAACAATGCAGATCAACCGCCGAAATAAAACGTCTATCGGCGATTCTATCAAAAACCAACCTGCACTACAGACGCCTAATCCACAAAGAACTCAATAAAATCAATTCCAAAAAGTAACCTCTAACAAACCATCCGAAATAAATAAGGAGACTCGAAAAATGGCTAAAAATGCCCGATTCAAACTGTTCGATCAACAAACCTTACCATCGCAACAATCTATAAAATCGGCTGTAATCGACACAAGCAAATCTAAAGGATACTTCTCTATCGACGGTACTGTATCCGGAGAAAACGGGAGTGTGCAATTTAGTTATCTCACGGGCGATAAAGACAAAATGCGAACAGGCAAAAAAATCAACCGCTCAAACGTTACCGACGACGATTTCTCTTTCGATTTTCAACCCGCTTACACCCCTTACATACAGATAAAAGCGACCAATTCAGGCACAAGCGATTCGCAAATCACCTGTAAACTGAACTTCTCTGAAGAATAAAAAAACAGGAGACTTTATTTATGAAATTTTTCACTGTAAAAACAACCGCATTATTAATCTTTGTTTACTGTAGATTCTGTTTCGGATGGACGGACGGAGCATGGGATACAGGCAAAAGCACAAGGTACCTCGACAACGAAGGCGCAAAGTTCTATACCGATTCGGATAACGACGCTTGGATATCCAACCTGCCTATAGAAGTGCAAGGAACCGATTCATATATTGCGTTCGGAGATAACGAATCGGCAAAAATGGTGTGGGACGAATCGGGCGACGATCAACTGGTTATAGGGGTGAAACTTAATAGCTCAACAGGCTCGGGTTTTTTATCTATCATGGAGAAAAACGATATCGGTAACTCAAACCGTCAACCGCAAAAAACCGACCATCCAACTTTGCGTTTATACTCAAAAGACGAAACTAATCCAAACGAGTATGCGGATATCTACTTCAACGACGTAACAAATAGATTAATACTCACAACTGAATCGGGCAATATACATCTGGCACCAAAATCAGGTGAGACAATTTTTGGAGTAGCTTCCGATCTAAGTAAACACCCGTGTATTATCAAACCGAACCTGACATATCAACAAGTTCTGTTCTATGTCAACCCCGACGGGGGCAAACAGATCGTAATCGCCGACAACGCATGGACAGATTTCGCTCACACACCCCAAACAAATCCGACCCTGTATATCCAAAGCGACAACCAGACCCACATAACAGAATATATAAGCCTGTGCCATAACCAAACCGATGGAATACTGTCAACGGGTAAAGGGAATATCAACCTGAACCCAAACTCAAATATAGTAGAAATAAATAATGTGCTAAAAATTACGGAACGATCAAGCGATCCTGCACAACCCTCTGAGGGAGAAGCTATCATATGGATGTCCGACGGAACAGGCAAAGGCGACGACGGCGACGTAATGATAGCGGTAAAGGCGAACGGACAAACAAGATATGCCACCTTGTTCGATCACAGCTTGGGAAATTCATGGTAAGGAGAAAAAATGAGACTCATCTTGATAATTTTATTAACCGCCTCATCGGTTTTCGCTCAAGTTAAAGTACAAACCGCTATCCATAACGGTAAAATCTCAGCCGAACATTTTATAGACGAGAATACAATCATCTACCTGCCTCTATGGAACGATGCCAAAGATAGAGCCAACCGACATACCGTAACAACACAAAACATAGGATACACAACAGGCTACAACGACAAAACCTGTGCCGTTTTTGAATCGGCAGAGATTTTTATCCCCGAAATATCCTCAAAAATGTTGCCTGACGGTTATTCTTTATCAATGCTAATAAACCCCAAAAACCTTGGAGAAAACAACAAATACAAATATCTGTTCTCGTCAGGTAACCGCTCAATATCGGCTAATTTCGACTCATCAACGACAGGGTTAATTAGGTGCGGAGTATCTGTATCGACACCATACGGTTACGCCGTCAACAGAAAATACCTCAAACCGAATATCTATGCAAACAACTGGCACAAATACGGCGAGTCATACCACAACAATATCTTCAGAGTCCACATAG
Source organism: uncultured bacterium (assembly GCA_964522245.1). GTDB lineage: Bacteria > Auribacterota > Auribacteria > Auribacterales > Auribacteraceae > CAZFUR01. The sequence goes on from CAZFUR010000020.1 coordinate 7,280, forward strand.
ACGGCAACACAGTCTATCAACTAGATTGCCGTCCGTATAAAAAATCCCTCGAATTTGAAACAACAACCATTGCCGTTCAAGGAGTCTGTTCAGACGGAGAATATATCTACACCACCGACGCGGGATATCTGGATAAGTTTGATCAAAACGGCAACAAACTGTTATCCGTCAAGATGTATTCCCGTTTCGGTCATATGGGAGATTTTTGCGTGGTCGGAGAATACCTGTATATTCCGTATGTCTATCCCCATTGGGGAGGCTCCGAATGCGGAGTTGCCAGAATGAACAAGTCTGACCTCTCGGTTGATCCGTCATTCGCCGACAACGGAAAAAAGATCTTATCCGACGACCTGCCCGATAACGATGCGAGCGCGCTATGCTGGAACGGTTCTAACTTTTATCTACTGGGATACACGGATAAAGTGTACCGCTACAATGCGGATTTTACCCGACTGCTATCAACATACACCGTCGATACGGATATCGTATCGGAACACGGCAAAGACGAAGGAGGCGACTACGCACACGTTGGCGACGGAATAACGTATGACCGTAAAAAAGAAAGATTCTTTATCACTTTTCACGGATACCTCGCATTCAGTATCGATAAAAATTTCGATAACCGCTCCATCATCTACACAATCCCCCAAACCGCCGACGGAAAAATAAACTGTCAAGGCGTCGACTGGTTAAACACAAACCGAAACGGACAAGAGACCATCCTGATCGCCAACAGGGATATCGGATCGAAACATAACGGTGTTATGAAGATAACCAGACAACCAAACTCAATAAAATATAAAATCCGCCAATGGTCGGGCTTCGCAATCGGGTACGATAACGACGGAACCTACTTTGACGGAAAAATACAGGAGGCAATCCTCTCTCGTTTTAATTTCAAGCGGTAACTATCATACTCATCATTAAGTTCAAAAAAAGGCGGATATCGAAATATCCGCCTTTTTTTATCTGCATAGTAGTTTTTTACGATCTTTTTCTAAAAGATAAAATAGCTATTCCGATAACTATTGTTAACACGAGATAACGGGAGATACGGTTATGCCTTTAATCAATTGGGATGACAAATACAGCGTAGGAATCACAGAATTTGACAATCAGCACAAAACCTTGCTTGATTCGGTGAATACCTTATTTGAGAATATGATGTCCTCCATCGATGAGGATACGCCTCACAAGGCAGTCGTAGAATTAACCGGTTATGCAAAAGTGCATTTCGACGCCGAAGAAAAGGCAATGGCTGAATTCAACTACCCCGATATGGAAGAACATCTGAAAGAGCATAACTTTTTCAAACAGAAAATCGCCGACTTTGAGAAAGATACAGGAAATGCCCCCACAGTCTTGGCATTCAACATATTTAACTTTATAAGAACGTGGATTCTCCATCATATATTGGTTGTTGACAAAAAATACACAAACTTCTTCAATAAAAACGGTCTTAAATAAACCATCGCTTTTTATCGGTTTCGATAAGACAGATCTCTATTAATATTTTCGTCTCAGGTTCGCGGGCAAGATATTTTTCTCTTTACGATATTTTGCCACGGTTCTGCGGGCAAGTTTAATCCCATCTTTTTGGAGCAGATCTATAATTTTACTGTCACTGAGCGGTTTTAGAGGATCCTCGTTGCGGATAATCTCTTGGATCTTATCTTTCACCGTTGCGGCAGACGCATCTGAGCCGGACCTTGTAGCGATAGGCGTGGTGAAAAAATATTTCATCTGAAATATCCCTCGCGGAGTCTGCATATATTTACCGCTTATGGCACGGCTTACCGTAGATTCGTGCAAACCGAGTGCGTTGGCTATAACCTGCATGGTCATAGGTTTTAGAAAAGCTATTCCCTCATCAAAAAACCGATACTGCCGTGTGACAATCTCGTTTGCGATGTTGTATATCGTTTTCTGTCGCTGATGAATATTCTTGACCCACCATTTGCTCGACTTTATTTTCTCTTTGATATATTCTCTGGTCGTATCGTCTACGTCGGAACCGTTCATCAGTTTTTTGTAGATATTGCTTATACGCAGATGCGGGATTTTATCGTCATTGAGTATTATTTTGTATTCGCCGTTGACCTTCTCTAAGATCACATCAGGCAAAACGTAATGAACGGTTTCGCTTGCAAACATTCTACCCGGTTTAGGCTCTAGAGTACCGATAAACTCCGCTTCTTTTTGTATCTGCTGAACAGTCGTCTTAAACTCCCTAGCGATCATCGGATACCGTTTTTTACCAAGATCTTCCAGTCTTTTGGACAGTATTTTCTCGGTAAGCGTATCGGTTTTGCCAAGTCTTTTTATCTGAATCAACAGACACTCACGCAGATTGCGGGCACCTACCCCCACAGGATGAAACTGCTGAATCAGCATCAACACCTCTTCCACTTTATCCAAAGCCTGACCCGATTGAATAGCTATTTCGTCAAGAGCACACTGCAGATAACCGTTCTCATCAATATTGCCGATTATAAGTTCTCCGATGGTCTTCTCTTCTTCATTCTTAGACATCATATGAAGCTGATTGGTAAGGTGTTCCTGAAGGGTCTGGTCACGTGTTATAGATGTCTCCAGATACTGTCTGCGTTCCTCATCTTCTTCCGAATATTTCCGATACGATCCGCTTTGTTTAAAATAGTCTCTCCACTCGTCATCAAGTTTTGAGAGCCGATCAAATTCCTCTTTAAAATCCAATTCGTCACTATTGTCGGTTTCGTTATCTTCAGGTTTTTCCTGATCTGGTTTCTCCTGTAACGGTTCTTCTTCGAGAACAGGGTTGGCAACCATCTCTTGTTCTATTATGTTACGCAATTCCATCAACGGCAACTGAAGCAATTGTATCGCCTGCTTCATCTGCGGAGTCATTATCAGTTGTTGGGATTGCCTCTGTATTTGTTCAAATTGTAAACCCACCGTTACCTCCTGAAACTTAATGATATAATTAAAGAATACACGCTCTGTATTATAATCGACATTATATAAAAAAAACAAACCATTTAAAACATATTGCTCAAAAAAAACTCCCCCACGATAATCGACACGATAAATCCCCGCAAAAAACGATGCGATACAAAAGTATAACTATTTACATCACAAATGTATACACATATGTCTCATTCTTTTCTGGAAACGGTGAGTTTTTTTATATTGACACCAAACTGATTGTTCTTGATAATGTTTTGGAATCTGTTGTATTAAATCTGAATGCGGTTCTGAAACATTTTTAGAGGCAGTAGGGATTTTTTATGAAAACATTAGTTACCGCTTTGGTTGCATTAGCATTCATAGTCGGTTGCCCAAACATCTACGCGGGTAAGGCTATAACGTCCACTTTAAGGGTAATCACGTCTGATGGGATTCTGTCGACAACCGATATTACCATCAAAAAGAATGAGTCCGTCGTCTGGAACAACAAGATATCGGGCAAACCTATCCAGATAATTATAGACGATTATGTTTATCCCGTAAACACGCATCCGTTAACAAGAGGATTCGTTAAAAACAAAGATTCACTCCTAACGAAAAACCTCGTTGTACCGGGTGTTGCGGTAAGCTACTTTTTTGATCACGAAGGCGATTTTAAATACACTGTTATCGGTGAGAAAATAAATTTCAAGGGAACTATTACGGTGAAGAAATGATGAATCGTTCGGGTAAAACATTTTTGATTTTGTGCCATTTGTTTATCGTGTCGTTTCTTGCAGGTTGTTCGGGCAAAAACAATGTTGTCCGTAAACTGGATATCCCGTTTTACGTTCTTCCCGTGGAATACACGGTATCGGATGGTTTTTCTAAACTGACTCCTTCTACGGTTGCTATCTTGCCGTTTAAACCGGCAAAACCGTCTGCGAAAAACGACGACAGGATCGTTAGGGAAAACGACGGCGCAAAAACTATGAAGTATGATCTTGGCATAAAAACTTTGCGGACTGTCTTCTCAAAATATTTCTCTACATTGAGTTATCAAGATATAGATCTGAATACCGTCGATACCGTCCTATATGAGAACGGTATAAAAACAGTCTCGCAACTTTATGATACTCCACCCACAAAACTAGGCGATATCCTTAACGTCGATGCCGTAATAATGGGAGAATTAGAAAGCGTGAGCAATTTTACAGGCGGACTGTTCTCTCAGACAGTGTTGAGCGGTTCGCTAAAAATGGTCTCCACAAAAAACGGACAGGTGCTCTGGTCGACAAAACATTATGAATCGACAAAAGGCGGGCTGATTATCCATTCGGGACAACTGCTTGACGCAATCGACTCCCAGATAGAAAATGCCAAGAAAGATATGGCATTTGTGAAAGTGGCGGAAGAGTTTTCCAGAAAAGTAGTGAACTCCATCCCCGACGAAAAACAAAACGTATACGAATATATGAACCCGCCCGCAATAAATAAGGTATCGATAGAGAATAAAGATGTAAGTTCCAAAATCTTTGTCCCGTCAGAGAAAATAACGGTAAAAATGGAAGGAACATCCGGGGCACAAGCGTGTTTTGATATCGGATTATGGAAAATATCTATCCCGATGAAAGAGACTAAACAAGGCGTCTACGAAGGGTTATACAGAGTGGAATTCGGCGATTCCGCATCAGGTCAACCTATCGTCTGCAGACTGAAAAATCGAATGGGAGTGGAATCGGTAAAGTTTTTGCACGACACAACGTTCACCTGTAGAGGAGCGATCCTTCCTAAACCGAAAAACCTTACCGCAAAAACAGATGCCTCCACCGTCAATCTTAAATGGGATCCACCGGCAGATTATGTAAGCTCATACAAAGTATACCGATCATCAAAAGAAGATATCCGCATGAGTTTAATCAAAACGGTAACAACCAACTCTTTTGAGGACAAAATAAACACACAAACA
>CAZFUR010000021.1:0-12135 GCA_964522245.1 uncultured bacterium
GGACTGGTCAATGATGACGATGAGATTAAAAATAATTATGCCATACAATATCATCTGTTTCATAGTGTGATTATCGGCAAGGATAATAAATGCTTTAACATAAAGTTATGCAATATAACAGGTTACACTGTTTTTGAGGCTAAAAAAAGGTAGATTTTTTTTAAGTTAGATAGTTTCTGAAATATTGTATGTGAATGTGGCGAGTTTCTGAAATTTCTCTACCGTTGTCAGGGCCGTTTTAAGTTCTGCCTGATCAAACTTATTCAGTTTGTAAGGATTAATGAAATAGTTGAGTGTTTTGCTTTTTCCGTTTAAAAAATCTATTTGAGCTAGAATTTTGTATTTTGTAAGTATAAAGTAAGCATCCATAAAGCTGTCTGCCAGAAGAGGTTCAAAGAGGTTCTTTTTTTCCAGACAGTGTATTCTTTTTATAGTATTTGTCTCCCACACATTGTTTTCCAGTGAGAAAAGAAGAGTCAACATTATCAACGGTAACCAACCTTGAAACTTTATGTTAAACATATTTTTGTACTCGCCTTTTTTCTGTGTCTTGAACCTGTTGAAGATTGTCATGGCGATAGGCATCAGTACGGTTGCTTTGGCAATGGCATTGAAAGAGGCGTGGTATGTTTTTAGAACGTTTCGGAATTCCCGTATCAAGGCTTGAGCAAGGGGATAGTTTCCCCCTGAATATTTTGCGTCTGTAAGCACAATCAGGTTTAACAGGTTTTCCCTGTCTAGAATATAAGAGTGCAGTTTCGTTTTCCATTCGCCTAGTGTGCCGAACCATTTTGTGTTTGTGGGCATAATCTTGCCTTTACATTTATCAAACCCGATGGATTGCAGGTTGTCGACCATTTGAGAGGCGAATTCTGTGTAATAATTTTTATCCAACTTGTTCTTATAGACTAGCAGGTTATCTTGATCGGTAAAGAGGGTTTGTTCCTCTCTGCCTGTACTGCCCATACGTATCCATGCGAATGTGTTATTCGGTTTTGCGAATGTGGATTCCAGCTGTTTTTTGGTAATGGAGATGATTTTTAAAGTCAGACGGTCTCTGTAAGTTGTGCAATATTGATGCACTTCCGTAACGGAACCGTTTTTTATGAAAATCTGAGCAGTCAGACGGTTCAATTGCTGATGTATCTTGGCGAGGTTGTCGATATTCTTTGCTCTGGAGATATCGGATAAAAGTTTTTTGTATTCGGAATAATATCCTTGTAGCTCGTCAAATTCATGACTAAACCGTGTGTTTAAATTTTTTATAAAATCCATTCTTGATTTGGACGGGACTTTATTAAACCTCTCTTCGTATTGCAAGAAAAGCTGTGACACAAATGAGTCCAGTACACTTTTATCTATGGTTTTTCCTGTGTGGAACCTGAATTTTTTCATGTTTTATGTCCATATCGTTCAAGCCCTCAACCTATTTAATAAAGAGGACAATGCAGTAAAACTTTGCAACGAGACCTATTTTTTTAACTTAAAAACCGAAGCAGATAAAGGCGGAACGTTAATCTGTATAGAGTATTTTTTCATCTGCCATGATAACTTATCGGTTTTTACACCGCCTTTGTTACCTATATTGCCTCCGCCAAACATATCGGAGTCACTGTTGAGAAGCTCGTGGTAGAATCCCGGTTTTGGGACACCGAGTCTGTAACCTTCACGAGGCACAGGTGTGCAATTAAACACAAATACTAAAAAATCATCACGGTTTTTGGCGTACCGGATAAAAGAAATAACACAGTTATCCGTGTCATGAAAATCTATCCACTCGAATCCGGCATGATCAAAATCAGTTTCGTAGAGAGCAGGTTGTGTAGTATATAGACGGTTGAGATTTTTTACATACTCCTGCATCTTCTTGTGTAGTCCGTAATCTAACAGATGCCAATCCAGACTTTCGCTCGAACGCCATTCAATCCATTGACCAAACTCACCACCCATAAAAAGTAACTTTTTGCCCGGTTGCGCATACATATAACCAAACAATAATCTCAGGTTAGCGAATTTTTGCCATAAGTCGCCCGGCATTTTATCCAGAAGCGATCTTTTGCCGTGTACTACCTCATCATGAGACAAAACCAGCACAAAATTTTCATGAAAAGCGTAGAGCATCGCAAATGTTAAAAGATCATGATGATATTTACGATGAATAGGGTCTTTGCTGAAATAGCTGAGTATATCGTTCATCCAACCCATGTTCCATTTGTAACCGAACCCTAATCCACCCAGGTATGTCGGATGCGATACTCTTGGCCATGAGGTAGATTCTTCCGCTACCGTAATAGCCCCGGGGAAATAGCTAAAAATAACCTCGTTCAGTTCTTTTAGAAAATCTATAGCTTCAAGGTTTTCTCTACCTCCGTACTGATTGGGAATCCATTCTCCTTCTTTACGAGAATAATCTAAATATAACATGGATGCTACCGCATCTACCCTGATCCCGTCGATATGGTACTGATCAAACCAGTATACCGCATTGGCGATGAGGAAATTTTTTACTTCATTGCGTCCGTAGTTGAAAACCAAAGTTCCCCATTCGCTATGTTCTCCTTTACGGGGGTCGGAATGTTCATATAGATGTGTACCGTCAAAACACGCCAATCCGTGGGCGTCTTTAGGAAAATGACCGGGTACCCAATCTATGATCACACCGATATTATTTTTATGACATTTATCGACAAACCTTTTAAATCCTTCGGGAGTTCCGTGGCGACTGGTGACGGCGAAATATCCTGTTACTTGGTATCCCCACGATTGATCAAGGGGATGCTCGGCGACGGGAAGCAGTTCTATATGTGTATATCCCATATCTTTGACGTATGGGATTAATTTATCGGATAACTCATCAAACGAAAGTATCCGTTTGCTGTCTGACGGGTCACGCATCCAAGAAGGCAGGTGTACTTCGTATATTGTCATAGGTTTGTCGTAGCAGGCGGAGTTGTCTCTTTGTGTTATCCATTTTTTGTCTGACCATTTGAAGTTATCGGTAAAGACGATGGATGCGGTGTTAGGACGCCTTTCGGAGTAAAAAGCATACGGATCGCTTTTTAGAATAATATCATTATTTTGGGTTTTAAATTCGAATTTATAAACGGCGCCGATCCCAATATCGGGTATAAACAGCTCCCATAATCCTGATGAGCCACGGTTGCGCATGGGATGGATTCTACCGTCCCAAAAATTGAAGTCGCCTACCACACTGGCTCGTTTCGCATTCGGGGCCCATACGGCAAAGAAAATACCGGATATTCCGTCTATGGTCATTGGGTGCGCTCCCAGTTTCTCGTATATTCTGTGATGCTTGCCTTCAGCGAAAAGATGCATATCGAAATCGGATAATACCGGTGTGTGGCGGTAAGGGTCATTTTTGATTATAGGTTTGTTATCGCCGTATGATACCTCAAGAGTGTAAGGGAATATCTTTTTCCTGTTAGGAAACTTGACCTCAAAAAGACCTTTATCGTGGATCTTTTTCATCTTTTTTGATTTGGTTTTCTCTTTTAAAAAAACCTCTTTTGCTTCCGGTAAAAAGGCTCTTATTATGATGGATGTTTTTGTTCCGTTTTTTATCAGGTGAGGACCAAGCACACAAAAAGGATCGTGATGATCCGCAGTTAGAATTTTTTTTATATCGTCATTCATCAGAGGTATTGCTCCTTGTTAATTAAGGAATTATTTTAACCGAACATAAATAAACCTGAAAGTATATGAGAATATTAAATTGAAAGCAATTAAAAAAATAGATCTTTTGCGGAAAATTGTTGAAATAAAAAGGCGTGTGTAGTTTTCGTTTATCTGCTAGAATGGAGGAGAGTTTGTTTTAAATTGAGAAATACGGAGGACTAAATATGATCAGAGTCAAAATTATAGGAGCGGGGGGATACGGCGGCGGCGGATTGTTGGAGCTGTTTGTTCGTCACCCGCAAGTAGAGGTTACAGGCGTCATAGATGTGGCGGATGTAGGCAGATCTATAGGAGACCTTGTGCCACACTTGAGGGATTTTTATGATATTATAATACAGTCGCCTGATGACCCTGAGAACACAAAAAATGTGGACGTTGTTTTCTTTGCGACACCTGATGGTGTGGGAATGGCGGGGGCGGATAAATATACCGAAGCCGGAATAAAAGTGATAGATTTTAGCGGTGATTTTAGATTCGATAACGATTCCGATTACGCCAGTTATGCAAAAACTATCGGACGTGATCCTGCCCATAAATCCAGTCATTTACTGGATAATTCGACGTATGGTTTGCCGGAATTGCATAGAGAAAAACTGAAAAAATCTGATCTTATCGGTAACCCGGGTTGTTTTGCGGTAAGCTGTATTTTAGGTTTGGCTCCTGCTGTGGCTGGAGGCGTTGTCGATAAGGATATCCTTATATGCGATTGTAAAACGGGGGTGTCGGGTGCGGGAAAAAAACCGCATGCGATTTTCCATTATCCCGCAAGATACGATTGTATGAATGCGTATAAACTATCAGGGCATCAACACGTTTTTGAGATAGAAAGAGAATTGTCTCAACTTGGCGGATACGGTGTCAAAATTATGTTTACTCCGCAGGTTGTGCCGTTATGCAGGGGTATCATGTCGACTCTTTACGGTAAACTTTCTAAAGGAATGACTCAACAAAAAGTATTGGATATATATGAAGATTTCTATAACGATGAGCCGTTTGTGAAGGATTTTTCTAAAAAGGAATACGTAGCCACTACTTACGTTAGAGGCACAAACAGTTATTACCTGACGGTCAAAGTCGATGAGGATGCTCAAAGATTATTGGTTGTATCCCACATAGATAATCTTCTGAAAGGACAGGCGGGTTCGGCTGTTCAAAACATGAATATTTTGTTTGGTTTAAAAGAGAATATGGGGCTTGATTTCCCTGGAATGTACCCGTAATCAAAGATACTTTTTTCTGCGGAAAATATCTTGTTTGAGCGATCTGACTCTGTCTAAGAAAAGTATTCCGTCAAGATGGTCTATCTCATGCTGAAATATCACCGATTCAAAACCTTCACATTCAATGGAACGGTTGTTCAGGTTTTCGTCTAGAAAAGAAACGGTGACTTTTTTTGATCTTATGACGTTGCCTGTGAAGTCCGGTATGCTCAGACATCCTTCCCTGAACCTGATTTGGTCTTGGCGGTTTTGTATTTTGGGGTTAATGCAGATTAGTTTACCGTGCGGGTTTTTGTTTTTTTTCGCTTTTTTTGCTCTTGTTGCATCAATAACGATTATTCTATAGGAAAACCCCACTTGCGGAGCGGCAATGCCGACGCATCCGGGGGAATTGTAAAAAGTATCTTCCATATCCTGAATCATTTCCTGAATCGACTTTGAAAGATCAGTAATTTCCTGAGATGGTGTTTTCAATATCGGATTTGGATAGAGAAGAATTTTTTTGACAGACATCTCACATATTCTCACAGTGATAAATCGGTTCCAGAGAAAAATCTACATTTAATTTCGCAGATAGTTTTTTTAGGTTATTTTTTAATAATGATTCCTCAATTTCTTCAGGCACTTCCAACTCTAAAATAAGAGAGTAGAGCGGTTTTGTGTTGTTGTGGGTTACCTGTGTTTGAAGATCGGTAATGTTTATTTTTTTCGAAGCTAAAAACTGTGAGACTTCAAAAACTATACCGGGTTTATCTGTTCCGTAAACAGACAGAATGTAGTTGGATGTATCATCTACGGGTATCCCCATCTCCTTTTTTGACAGTTCTCTAACATTCAGAGATAACGAAAAATTATCCATTACGGGGTGGAGGTTATCTATCAAGGTTTTTATAGGAATATCCTCGGGTACGGTTATCAACATTATCATGGCAAAATCTTTGCGCAGAATATTCATACTGCATTCTTCAAGATTGCATCCTAAATTGAAAAAAACTTCCGTTACCCCCGCTACAATGCCGGGTTGGTCTAGTCCTACGGCGGTTAGTGCGACTATTCTGTTCATTTTTTTCTCCTGTTGAGTTTTTCGGGAGTGGTTTTCCATCTTTTATGCATCCACACCCATTGGTCAGGATATTTTTTTATATGATTTTCCAAAAGGGTTGTCCATTGTTGTGTTTTTTCTATTAATGTCTGCTGACTTTTGTCTTTTCGGTCGATGGTAATGGCGGGATAGACGGTCATTTTATGGTGGTATTTATTTTTTGGGTCTCGTGCCATGAAAATAGGGATTATATCACAACCTGCTGTACGGGCTATTTTCACCGGTGCTGTGGGTGTATATGTCTGTTGTCCGAAAAATTCCACAAAAACACCTTCGATATTTTTTATATCTTGATCCGCCAAGATTCCTATAACTTTGTTTTCTCTTAAAATTTTCAGGATTTTTTTAGGATTGGAATCTCTATCGATGATTTCGCAGTTCTCGTAGGTTCTTAGTCTTGTCACCAGTTTGTTCAAAGTTTTGTTTTTTAGAGCCTTTGCGACGGCACCGCCACCCACTGTGAATGTGGCTAGATAAGGAGAGGTTATTTCCCAGTTGCCCGTATGTGAACTTAGTATAACTGTGCCTTTACCTTTTTTTAAGGTTTTTTCGATTATCTCTAGCCCCTCGCATGATACTTTTTGGGCAAGTTCATTTTTATTTAATCTTTTCAGAAAGAACAGTTCCGCTATGTTTCTGCTTAGATTTAAAAACACGTTTTTCGCAATTTTATTTATCTGTTTATCGGAGTATTTTTTTGAAAATGCTTTTTTGAGGTGTGAAATTGTTTTTTCGCGTTCTTTTTTCAGCAGAGTGAAGCAACACAATCCCGCCACCTCACAGCTAAAAAAAATTAACGGTTCTGGTAACAAAATAGTTAATTTCTCAACAAAAACAGCCAGAAAATACAAAACGGAATACTGGATTTTTCTCCTGATCGTTTTTATGGGATGTTTCAAATTAGCCGTCCTCTCGATTCTTCCGTCTGATTGCGTTGAATTAAAAAAGAAAAAATGATATAATTCGTCAAACGGGTAGTTATAGAATACGAGGTCTAATTTATAGCTATTTTTAATAATCTTCAACCTAAAATTTTTTGGGATGAGGTTTTTGTGATCGGGTATTTAAAAAAAATTAATATAAAAAGGTCAAACAAGGAGTAAACAAAATGTTTTTTAGACAAAGGCGTGCGCTGTTTGTTCGTATCATATCGTTGATTTTGTGCGAAACGATGCTTTTGGGAAACGTCGGTTACGCTAATGAACTGGATATTGCTCGCTCACAAGGACGGATTTTGGATAAATTTAAAGGTTCTGACAAAAGAGTGATCGTTCATATCAAAGATGCACATTGTAACTACGATGCTCAGTCGAATATTTACAAAATATTAAAAAAACTTGCGCTCCAAAATTACAACGTCATCGGTATTGAAGGTGCAAAAGGTAAAATTGAATCGCCTGATATTTCCTCTTTTCCAGATTCGGATGTGAGGAGTCGTGTGTCTGATTTCTTCTTGAAAGAAGGTGAAATCTCAGGTGCTGAATATTTTGCCATAAACCAGCCTGACGCACCTCAACGTGTTGTGGGGGTCGAAGATAAAAAAATGTATCTTCTAAACTATCAAGCTCTTGTGCGGTCGCTTGAGGTTAGGGCTACTGCGAAAAGTTATTGCAAGAGTCTGGAAGCGATACTGGGTAAGATAAAATCGTACCTGTTTTCCGGTGACTTGGCGGATATCGATAAGGTCTATCAGGATTATCAGGACGGAAAAATCAAATTTTATAAATTTAGCTCGTTCCTCAACAGGTTTGTGAAAAAATACGAGATCGATCTATGGTTGTATGAAAACTACAACTTGATGGTTGACGCTTATCATCTTGAAGAAAAAATAAATTTTAATCTTTTGGGGGCAGAAAGACAGGAAATAGTCGATCTTTTAGTCAAGGCTCTGCCTCACGATCAGAGCGTAGAGCTTCTGAAAAATAACCTTGCGTATAAACTTGGTCGTATGAGACCGAAAGAGTTTCATCATTATTTGATCGATAAATCTAAAGAACAATCCGTATCAATAAAAAAATACAAGCAGTTTCATAAATATGTCACTTACTTGGATACTTATGAAGAGATAGATATGAAATCTCTTTTCGATGAGACGGAGGATATCCTTGAGGCAATAAAAAATAAGTTGTACGTGAAAGACGAACAGAGGCAGTTAGATAAAATCAGCAAAACCGTCAATGTCCTGCAGAACTTTTTCGCCCTGAAATTGTCTCCCCGTGACCTAAAATATTATGTGGATAACAAAGAGAGTTTTAAGACGGATAAAATAATAAAATTTATCGATTTTTACGCCGACAAATTTCAGTTTATGTATTTTGTGGATTCAAACCTTTCCCTTGTGGATAACAGTTTACCGTTGCTGGAAGAATTTTATCTGACATCTAAAAAAAGAGACAAACTTTTGGTGGATAATATGCTGGCGGAAATGGACCTTGAGGGGGAATCTAAAGGTGTGCTGGTCACGGGTGGGTTTCATACGGAGGGTATAACCAAGATATTGAAGGAACGTGGAATATCGTATTATGTGGTTTCTCCGGTTATACACAAAAGCGATGATAAGAAGGCTTACATCTCTATGATGATGAATGAGCAGTCTCCGTTTGCTATTCGTCTAGAAGATGTTCTTCAACAGACAAGTACTCTGGCTGTGGCGTCTATGTTGGGCAATCCTCCATTGGTTCACGAAGAGAGCGCACGCAGTTTTAAGGTTGCTTTGAAAGGTCTTATGGTTGCCGATGCGATATTTAGATTCGCCGATCAGGAAATAGATATAACCTCTCCTGAAGGAATAGATAATTTTACCCGCTTAATAAATACTTTTCTTATGGAAGGTTGGGCGAAAGGGTCTTTTCCTGAGCTGACTCGTATAAACATTGTACCGTCCGTGAGTGGCGGTCTGAAGGTGACGCTTATGATCGGAGACCAACCTTTTGCTTTTGTTGAATTCAGTGAACAAGAAGTCAAGGGGATTCAGTCTCTGTATTTTGCCGATATAAGCGGAAACTCAATTTCTGTGTTGGACGGTAAAAAGACAGATCTGCTTGCGGAGCGTAACGACAAAATCGCCGTTGCTCTGTTACCTCTTTTGAACAGTGGAATGCCTACCAAAATAAGGCAGTTGGAAAGCCTTATCGCAAAAATGAAAGAGTCGCCTGAATCTTTGACTTTGTCTGAACAGAAAATTTTTGCGGTTTTTAAGGCGCAAGGAATCAATATCAATAACCTGAACGTTGTACTTATATTAACCAGAATGGCGCAATCGGGGTTAATTGTGTTTAACGATCAGGAAACGGTTTCCATAACCGCTTTGGCAAATACATTATCTGAAATGCCTGATGGTCTGGTTTTGAAATTGATGAAAACCAATATTTTGTCTTATTTTGTTTCCAGAGACGATGTGCGAACGCTGGTAAATTTCTTATCGGATAAAAATATAGATTGGGGTTATGTCGTAGATTATATCTCCAAAACGGCTCTGACGGATCTGCCCGATATAAAAGAGTTTATAAATGGTGTCAAATTAGCAGGTTCTTTAGAAGAGAAGGTTTTATCTAATAACTATATTTTGCAGTTGGATGAAAAACCGCTTTTGCCTGCTCATATGTCTGATCTGTTGGAAAGGAACAACATATCCTATGTTGATATTGAGAACGGAGTGGCTCGTCATTTCTGGTTTGAGTTTTTCAACAATCCACCGTCGGATATGAACGAAAAAGTAATTGTGCAAGCGGATGGCAAAAAATATTCTGTCGTTAAAATATCTAATCTTGGTGGTAAAACTTTTCTTAAAGTACGTATAGAAGTCGATAAACCCGATATTTTACGCGATGAGATAGAAAAACGAAGAGAATCAATCGATAGAGCTACTGAAGAAATCATATCCGACGATAAAATCCCTTCCGTAGAAATACCTTCTCAACCCCCTGATCAAGAAGAACCTGTTGCGCCGTCTAACTTGGATCTAAAAATACCTGTTGATAACAAGTATTTTAAAGTCGATGCGATTGACGATAATAAAATACAAATTGCTTTTTCGGGTAATGAAAAAACAGGGTTTGGATTGTTTAATGTGGCAAAAGCCACTCTGAACGAAGCAGGCAATATTTTAACGGTGATTCATACTGATGGAACCGTTTCCCGTGTTTATCCTGATGGCAGGATAGATTTTAGTGGAGCGGATTCAAAACTTGACGCATCCCCGATTCGCCGCCCTGCCGATATCTCTCAGACCAAAGATGAAAGATATCGCCGTATGAACGATGAGTGGAACTTGATAAATGAGGCTTCCACAAAATCGTCGACGTGCCCTAATCTATTAAATGTTAGGAGTATGCAAGAGAAACTGGTGAAAGCGGTCGAGGCGGGATCGGATGTTGTATCGGTTTATATAAAAATTCAGAATTTTAAAGATGTTTTTAACACTTTTGGCGCTGAACAGTTGGGGCAAGGGCATTTTTTAGGTGATGCGGGTATAATGGCTGTGGGGAATGTTCTTAAAAAAGCTATAACAGCTAAAGCTTCTGAATTGGGTATGGAGGTGGATGTGGCGAATGCGGGCGGCGAGTTTTTTATCACATTTAAAAACGTGGGCGATGTTGATGTAGCCGAATTATTAAAAGAAACACTTAGTCCGGATTTTCGCCGACAAGTACGAGATGAGACGGTAAAACAGTTCCGCAAGATAATAAACAATGAACAGGAGTTTCTGAAACTAAATAAAATTCTAGATAAAGGTTTTACCGCCGATAAAGTGAACTTTTATGCGGGAGTATCGACAAACTCATTTGCTCATAGAGACGAAACAGCTCCCGAGATAGCCGATCGGTTGTTTAGAGAATCGTTCCAATCCGCAAAACATTGTCAGTTGAAGTTTAGTGACAAATTTAACGATAAGATAATCGCTAAAGCTATAAAATTAATCGAAGAAGACGTTTCCCCTGACGAAATAGATAAGTTGTTTGAAGACGTCTTATCCGAATCCAGAGAAGCCTCAAAAACAGGTGTAAGGAAATATTCCGGCGATATAGATCTTTTGATGGAAAAAGGTATTCTAGAGAGAGAATACGAGGTTCTCCAACAGTCGATTGCCGATATATACGATCCAAAATTTACGGTTGCTAAACAGTTGGATGATTACCGCAAGGCGGTCGATAGGGGAGCTAGCGAGACGGAAATATCACAGATCAAAAACAAGTTGCTGGATTCTGTATTAAGATACGAGACTCGCAACTTGAAAGGTGAATTTATTTTTGTCGGAAACGACCATTTTAAAAGAGTAATGAATAGTATTCTAAAAAATCCGCCGTCGGAGGATATTGCTCTGACTTTTAGAGTCGGTGGTGATGAATACGGTAAATTGGTTTGGGATAGCAATAAAAAG
The DNA here is from genome assembly GCA_964522245.1 of uncultured bacterium. Lineage (GTDB taxonomy): Bacteria > Auribacterota > Auribacteria > Auribacterales > Auribacteraceae > CAZFUR01. The sequence goes on from CAZFUR010000021.1 coordinate 11,399, forward strand.
AAGATAACCGTATACCGTTTTGACGGTAATAATGTGGGGGCGACCAGCAGAGAATGGGGTATGGCAATAGGCGATAAACTGATAGATGAGTCTTTGCGGATAATATCTCTGAACAAAAATATAAGAGATTTGCCGTCGCAAGTGACTGCGTTTTTTAATGATATGGGTGAACGGGCTATGCCACTGAACGATAAAGAGTACTCGTCTATGGTGCGTCGTGCTAAGAATCTTTTGGAAATCGAGAAGGCGGAAGATGAGAACAAAATTAAAGAGTCGGGTGCAGATCTGTTGATAATCAGTGAGAACATGTACAACGGTCTAAAAGCAACAGGTGTTTTTCAAGAATATACAAAAAAAATCTCGGCAGTTATAGTGAAGAAAGCTGACGGAACAAATCTGTTGATGAAGTTTCCCGATGTGCACGCACCGTATGTTATAGAGGATACGGAGACAACAATCCGTAAAGATGATTCTTCTAAAACGATAACCATTCTGGCTGATAAAATCGGCGGCGAAGGTGTAGACGCGTTTGATATACAGATGACCCCTAATGCCGATAATCCCAGAGAATTTTTGCTCAAAGTTGTCGGTTCAAGGGCTCCGCCTGTAAGTGTCAGTCGTGATTCTATCGGCTCGGCTGAACCGATAATGTTGAATATAGATGGGTATGAAAATATAAAAATTGTGATCGGTGAAAATGAAAATAGTTATAATTTTACTATCGTAAATGGAAAATT
>CAZFUR010000022.1:0-12098 GCA_964522245.1 uncultured bacterium
CGGTCACATCGGGTGATTATGAGCGGTATTATACGATTAAAAACAAAAGATATTCCCAGATATTTTCTCCAAAAACAGGATTGCCGGAAAGCGAAGTAATTAGCGCGACCGTTATCGCGCATACAACAGCTTACGCAGACGCTTGGGCAACAGCTATTATGGCGTTGGGAACAGATAAAGGTATGGAAATTTTAAACAGATATGACGATTTACATGCGTTTATAATTTCATCAAAAAACGGTGTTGTTTTGAAAAATACTACTTCCGGTTTTTCCGATTTTGAAAAAAAATAAAAAATTGATCAGAAAAAAAATCCATTAATCGGCAAAAAAAGAGTTCGCTTATAGGTAATTATTGCCTTGTCTCCTTTGTTGTTGAGCTTGATTATAAGGTTTATCTTGTTGGAATAGAATATGCTCGCCGAGGGCTGTCGGTTGTTTGCGGTTTTTTTTACGGAACTATTTTAGCGGGAATGAATATTGCTCTAATATATTCCGAGGTGAAAAATGTTATCTATTTTTAATAGTGAATCGTACATGTTTTATAAAAAAATGCTTGATATCGGGACGGAAAAACAACGGATCATAGCAAATAATATCGCTAATGTTAATACTCCGGGATTCAAGTGTAAAGATTTGGATTTCCGATCGGAGTTGAGACGAGTATTGGAATCGGGGTCTATGGAGGAATTGAGCGGTGTGATTATCAAACCTGACAATACTCCGATCAGGCGGGACGGAAACAATGTTGACCTGAATAAAGAAATGTCGAGTATGGCGAAAAATAGCATAATGTTTAAATTGTATTCTCAGCTTATGAATAGGCGTTACAGGAACATGAAAGAAGCGATGAAGGCGGTCTAATTTTTACGGGAGATGAGTAATGGGTGATATGTTTTCAGGAATGGATATTAGTGCTTCGGGGCTTTCTGCGGAAAAGGCTAGAATGGATATTATTTCCAATAATCTTGCTAATGCTAATACTACACGTGGAAAAGATGAAAAACCGTATTCAAGAAAAATGATTATATTTAGTGAACTTTTAGCCGATAAGTTAAACGGAGACGGAAAAATGGGTCAAGGGGTGAAGGTGGATGCTGTGGTAGAAAGCGATGCCCCTTTTAAGCGGGTTTACGATCCGTCTCATCCTGATGCGGATAAAGATGGTTTTGTGGAGTATCCCAATGTCGATCCGATCAAAGAAATGGTTGACATGATTACATCCACAAGAGCTTATGAAGCGAATATTTCCGCGTTTAATGCGGCAAAGATGATGGCAAATAAAGCACTTGAAATGGGCAAATGATAAAAGGTGAGACAATATGGCTGATATGAGTCCGATAAAACCGATACAAGGATTAAAAATACCGGAGATACCGGGTCTGGAAAATGTCGGTAAAAAGAAACTCGGTATCGGAAATGATTCTAAGACACCAAGTTTTACCGAGGTGTTATCAAGTTTTTTTCAAGATGTCAACAAACTGCAAAATGATGCTGTGCAAACTACCCAGAAGTTCGCACTCGGTGAAATAAAAGATGTTCATCAGGTTATGGTTGCCATGAATGAGGCGGATGTAGCTTTTAAACTGATGATGGAAGTCCGCAATAAACTTGTCCAAGCATATAAACAGGTGATAAAAACCCCGGTTTAATCTTTTTTGTGAATTTCTTTATCTACTCAATTTATAGCGTAGATAAGACGATAGGTTTCTGTCTTTCCTTAAAGAAGGTAGGTTTTTTGTAAGTGTATAGAAATCAGACAAGTTTTCTGGTTTATATCTTTCATTTTATACCTATAACGATACTGAAAATAATCCGGTTACTTTGTTTTGTGAAATTTAAAATATACTTATAGGCTTGGTATAAGAAATGCTTATTTTGTTTTACAAAAAATGAGAATCCTAAACAGAAGGTAGTAGTTTGAAACCGTTTCTTACCGATTATTTTAATTATTTTGCTGGAATATGGAAGAAAATAGGAATAAGCCAGAGGATATCGTTGGTCATCATAGTGATGTTGGTTATTGGGTTGTTCGGTGGAATAATTTTTATATCCAGTAAACCTGATTTCGCATTGTTATACGCTCGTCTAGAGCCGTCTGATGCGGCGTTGATTGTTGAGAAATTGAGGGATATGAAACTCCCGTATAAACTCAAAAACGGCGGTAGCGCAGTTTATGTATCCGGTGATAAAGTGTACGATTTAAGACTGGAATTCGCCAAAGAAGGTATACCGAAAGGTAAAGGAATCGGATTTGAAATTTTCGATAAAACCAATTTTGGTATCACGGATTTTGTTCAGAAAATGAATTATGTTCGTGCGATACAAGGTGAGATTTCCCGTTCGATATCCCAAATCGAAGAGGTGATAGGTGCCCGTGTTCATATAGTTATTCCGCAGTCGGAATTGTTTGAGGAAAACCAAAAAGAAACTACATCGTCAATAGCTCTTACGTTGAAACCGGGTTCTGTCTTGGATGATGAACAGGTTAACGCAATACGTTTCCTGACGGCTAGCGCAGTGGAAGGATTGGACCCAAAAAATATAACTATAATTGATCAGTACGGCAACGTATTGTCTAAAAATTCGGCAGATGGCGATATAGGCACGTTGACAGATAACCAACTCCAACTGAAAAGAAACGTGGAACAGTATCTTGGAACAAAAGTCCAGTCGATGTTGGAAAGAGTTTTGGGAGTTAACAATGCTATCGTAAGAGTGAACACGGAACTGAATTTTGAACAGGTTGAAATTACGGAAGAAAAGTATGACCCGGAAAGCGCAGTTGTCAGATCAGAACAAATTGTGTCTGAAAAAAGCTCAGGAAAAACCAACGGCTCGACAGTTGTCGGAACGGCTACTAATATCGATAATGAGAAAGCTGCTTCAGGCGGTGAGGAGTCTAATAAACAGAAGGAATCTATAAAAAATACCTATGAGATAGATAGAAGACTTCAGAAGATGATACAAAGTGTCGGTGGTATAGAAAAATTATCGGCGGCGGTTTTTATCAAAAAGGTTAGAGATGCCGACGGTAATTATGTAGACAGAAGCAAAAAGGATATCGAACAGCTGGAAGATATAATAAAAAGTGCCATAGGATACAGCGAAAAACGAAACGATAGTGTAATTGTGAGGGAAACAATTTTTAACGAGGAGTTTATAGAAAGACAAAAGAAAGAAATTGTTGCTGTCAGAAAAAGAGAATTGATAATTTCTATCGTGAAAAATAGTTCAATGGTTGTGATTGTTATTTTTCTTCTGATTATATTTAAGGGAATGGTGAAAAAAGTTAAATTAGAGGAAAGTGCTGTTAAGGCTATCTCAGAAGTTAATCGCGGTGCTGGACAAGATGATTCTGATGAAATTGTTTTGGACGAACTTCCTACAGCTGATATGGAACTGAGAAAGAAAAGCCTTATTTATCAGAAAGCGATAAATAAACTCGTTAATGATACACCTGATAACGTTGTGCAGATATTAAAAGGATGGTTGGCAGATTCAAAGTAAAGTAATGGAGAAAGACGGTATATGGCAAAATTAACAAATATTCAGAAAGCGGCTATATTGGTCATTTCTCTTGGAACGAGAGGAGCGTCAAGGGTTTTTAAGGATTTAGGCGAGGAGGAAATAGAGCGTTTAACGGTTGAGATTGCTAAACTGAAACATATATCCAGAGAAGCTCGATTGGCTGTTTTTGAGGAAGCCTATCAGTTGAGTTTGGCGAACGATTGTCTATCTAAGGGGGGAGAAGGGTATGCTCAGATAGTTCTAGAAGAGTCCCTCGGTAAAGAAAAAGCGTCTGAAATATTGGATAAAGTTAGAGACGTCATAGGCAGGTCAGGTCCTTTTGAGATTTTAGATAAACTGGAAAGTAATCAGATATGCACATTCCTTCAACAAGAACAACCGCAGACAATAGCACTTATTCTGGCTCATCTTGATCCTGAAAAGTCGGCGGAAATATTATCCGCACTGAATGAGGATTTGCAGACGGAAATTATTGTCAGGCTGGCTACAATGTCGCAGACTACTCCGGAGATAATAGAGCAGATTGAGTCTGTGATAAAAGATAAGTTGGCCGGTACGCTCAATACCAACCTGAGCGCTTTAGGCGGAGCAAAAGCGGTGGCTGAAGTGTTGAACTTTGTCGATAGAGGAACGGAAAAAACAATAATAGAAACCTTGGAAGATAGAGAACAGGAACTGGCCGAGGAAATAAAGAAATTGATGTTTGTTTTTGAAGATATTATTCATGTGGAAGACAGGTCGATGCAGAAGGTACTCAAAGAAATAGATACTAATGATATAAGTATTGCCCTTAAGGCTTCAAGCGAAGATGTGAAAAATAAAATATTTAATAACATATCTTCACGTGCAGCTCAGATGATAAGAGAAGAACTTGAATTTATGGGACCGACAAGGCTAAAAGTGGTCGAAGAATCTCAACAGAAAATAGTCAATGTCGTAAGGCGTCTTGAGGAAGAAGGCGAAATCGTTATTTCCGGTAGAGGAGGCGGAGATGACGAACTCATTGTCTAAAACTATCAAAATAGATAAATCCACTACCCAGTTGACTGCGGTAAGCGATAAGTTGTTGAACTATTTGAGAGACGAAGAATTGGTGAAACTTATCAATGAAAAAAATCTTCGTATAAAAGAAAAAGCGTATGCCGACGGCTACAAAAAAGGATTTCAAGACGCCAGTTCACAAGAACAACAAAAATTTAGTAATGCCAATAAAACCTTAAACGATTCTGTTCAGGAAATGAATAGATATATCGGTGTTTTGCATAAAGAACTGGAAGAAGAGATGGTTCAGTTGGTTGTGGGGGTTGCCGAATCTGTTTTGCGTCATGAATTGAGTAAGCCTGATGTTGTCTCACAGGTTATCAAAGAGGCTTTTGCTAAAATACCTGAGACGAGACACCTTGTTTTGAAATTGCACCCATCTGCCGGAGAGTATTTTGAACAGATCGTAGAGGATCTTAAAAAACATAATATTAATTTGGAACAGGTGAAAGTTGAAATCGATCCACAAGTGGGGGAAGGCGGTTGTTTCATAGAAACAGAAAAAGCTGTTGTAGATGCTAGAATTGAGAAAATTATATCCGAAGTTAGACGGGAAATTGAGGAATCGATCAAATGGGATTTGCCTTCGTAGAAGAAAAAAGAGATTTTTTGAAAGAAAAAATACGGTTGTATAAAAGTACCGTCAAAAATGCCGATCCGATAAAAGTTAAAGGCAAAATTAATAAAATGGTCGGGTTGGGTATGGAATCGATAGGTCCTGCTGTCAGTTTGGGGGACTTGTGCTCGATTGAGAAGAAAAACGGTTCATCTGTTGTTCAGGCTGAAGTGGTAGGTCTTAGAGATGAAAATGTTTTGCTGATGCCGTTTGGAAACGTTTCCGGTGTGACTTGTGGCGATCTCGTTAATCCGGCCGGTGCGCCTTTTCTAGTGCCGGTTGGCAAAGGTTTGTTGGGTCGGATCGTGGACGGTGTGGGAAAACCTATCGATGGTAAAGGCGAAATTGAATATACGGAAAAATATCCTGTACATAACACTCCTCCATGTCCGATGAGCAGACAGAAAATCACGTCTCATATTGGTTCAGGTATAAGAGCTATAGACGGGTTCGCCTCTATGGGAAAGGGTCAGAGGATGGGGATCTTTGCCGGGAGCGGTGTCGGAAAAAGTATGTTGTTGGGGATGATATCTAAATATTCCGATGCTCAGGTCAATGTTATTGCTCTGATCGGTGAAAGAGGCAGGGAGTTGAGAGATTTTATCGACAAAAGCCTTGGTACTGAAGGACTGAAAAAATCTGTTGTTGTTGTCGCTACTTCAGATCAGCCTGCTCTGATAAGGGTTAAAGGCGCATTGGTTGCTCATACGATAGCGGAATATTTTAGAGACCAGGGGATGGATGTCATGTTTATGATGGATTCCGTCACAAGATTTGCTATGGCCCAAAGGGAAATAGGATTGTCCGTTGGAGAACCTCCTACCTCTAAAGGATATACACCGTCTGTTTTCGCTATGTTGTCTGCATTGCTTGAAAGAAGCGGTGCGGGGGCGGAAGGTAGTGGCACTATAACGGGGTTATATACTGTTTTGGTGGAGGCAGACGACTTTAATGAGCCGATATCGGATGCGGTAAGGGCAATATTGGATGGACATATCATGTTGTCTAGAGACCTTGCGATCAAAAATCATTATCCGGCGATAAATGTGTTGGATAGTGTAAGCAGGGTGTTTACAGATGTTGTGCCTTCAGAACATATTCAGGCGGCGGGTAAAATGAAAGAAATTCTCGCTACCTATGAAAAAGCGGAAGACTTGATTAATATAGGCGCTTATGCTGAAGGGAGTAATCCTAAAATAGATCTGTCTATCAGAATGAACGACAGAATAAAAGATTATCTGTGTCAAAACTACAACGAATCAGCGTCATTTAGTGATAGTCAAAATCGTTTAATGGAGCTTTTTAAAGAGGTTTAATGTAGAATGCCAAAAAAATATAGTTTTTCTCTGGAGAATGTGTTGAATCACAGAATTAATGTTGCACAGGAAAGAGAACGTGTGTTTGCTTTGGCTATGCAATCTTTGATATCTGAGCGAAAAAAGCTTAGAGATATTAAGGCTGAAATAGATAAGGAATTTCGAGAATTGAGTCTGGTTGAAACAGGTTCTTTCTCTTCAGATGATTTTATAGGGTATAGGAAATATATCGAACATTTAGAGAACCTAAAATTTCAACAGGAAGAGAAAATTACTCAGGCACACGCAGTGGTAGAGGCAGAGCGGGAAAAACTTATCGAAGCTACAAAAAATAAAAAAGTGCTTGAACGTTTGAAAGAAAAAGGAATGAAACGCTACTTGGCGGATATTAATAGGTTGGAACAAATTGAACTGGACGAAATAGCGGTTTTGAAATATGAAAGAATCGGGGATAATCTAAAATGAGAAATAATAAGTCATCAGGGAATGTTATCATAATGCTGTTGTTTTTTTTGATTACGATTGTTCTAACGGCAAGCGTTATTTTTTATCTTATCTTGGATAAACAGAAAAAAGAACAATCCAAACAGGTTACTTCCGATAAAACCGATTACTTAGAATATACGTCTCTTCTTGAGGAATTAAAAGAAAAAAGAGAGGTTTTGATAGAAAAAGAGACCGTTTTAGGGAAACAAGCCAAAAGAATAAAAGAATTGGAAGAAGAACTAAGACAAACACGCAAAACCTTAGAAAGTCTTCAGCTGTCAACATCGGATAGCATTGTTAAGATGGAGGAAGACGAAAAGAAAAATCTAAAAAAACTCTCCAAAATGTATGGTTTGATGGAACCGCAACAAGCATCAAAGATATTAGCCGGCATGGATGATGAAATCATAGTCAATATTTTAATGGGTATGAAAGAACGTCAAGCGGCTAAATTACTGGGCAGTTTCGCTTCACAGAACGATACGCTGAAAAAACGTGCTGCGCAAATCAGTAAAAAAATGCGTACGATATCATGGAATTCTCAGGCAAACTAGTCGAAAACACCTGATCCAATCATAATCTATTATCGTTTATCTAATCTCTTCTTTATCAATGAGTTTTATTTATCACACATATTTTTTTCGGTAGGAATAAATTGCTTTAAATAGGTAATTTTTGTCATGGGTTTTTTCTTGAAATTTCTGTTTTAATCTCAACTTTCTGTTGGCACAATGGTTGCAAATGGTATTTAAACGTGACGAATGTGCTTTTTGAATCAGACAGATTAGAGAAGGAGAAATTATGAGTTTTGAGATTGATGGAAGTTTCATTTTTAAGGATAGTTCGATCCCGTCTCAATCAGTGGGAATAAAGGAGCGTGAGGCGGGTGGTACGGAATTTGAGAACGTCTTGAAAGAGTCTATTAATGAAAGAGAACAGTTTGAGCATACAGATAATGCTAAAATCGAAACTGAGAAAATAGATGATACTAATCCCAATCCCTCCATCCAAGAACCTCCTGATCAACCGGAGGTAAACCAAGACAAAAAAACAAAAACAGAGAATGAGCAGAACAATAAAGAGGACGCAGTGGATTCTGAAGACGCGGTAAGCTCTGAAAACACAGTGGATTCTGAAGGTGCAGTAGGTCCTGAAGATACGCCAGGTCTTGAAGGCGCGATAGGTTTTGAAGGTGTGGTAATTCCTGAAGACGCAGTAGATCCTGAATCAAACTTGATTCAAACAGAATCATTTGTGGATGTGGATGATGAAACGAAAGACAGTATTTTGCCGGAAGAAAAAATTGTTGATTTGAACAGTGACGGGGGCAACATTTTGCTGAAAGAGATTTCTGCAGTTCCTGTTTTGGGCGATGCCGATAAATCGGTCGATCGGAAAGATGTACCCACTGTGGTGACGGACGATTTGTCAGAGCAGGGTAGTATTGAGTCGAAAGATTCTGTTGTGACAGTTTTAGCGAAAGAAGATGTTCAAACTGAAATAAAAATAGATATTGTAGAGAATCCTTCTAGCCCCATTGAGTCAAATGGTGATGCGAGCTTTGATGGTGAAACTGTTCTTGAGACGAACTTAAACTTGAAAGGGGATATTGTCTCAGATAATCTTCCTCAAGAGGCTGTTGAGTCACAGGGTCTTGAGAAAAAAGTGAGTCGGATTGATGAGAATTTGAAGATTGATAAGAACCGATATCAGGCAGATAAACAGAATAAATCGAATACAGATCTGATAGAGCAGAATTTTAATGTGTCAGACGAAAAGAAGGGAGCAAAGTCTTTAGCGGTTGAAGATGTTCCCAAAATTGACCGTTTGGACGATCCGATAGATCCTGTCAAAAATGGTCTGATTGTTGAGGAGAAACCTGTTGAGCGTAATCAGGCGAAAAAGGTTGTCAAAGACGAAAAAATAGATCCTGAAAATAAGCTGATAGAAAATTTTGAAACAAGAGAAATCGTTTCTGAGAATATGAGTGATAAGCGAAATGGATCCGGCGAAAATCCTGCGAGACAGCAATCGTCACAATTTTTATCCCAAGAGAAATTGGATCTGAATATAGAGAACGATATTAGTAAAGAGACCACAAATCTGAATGAACCTATACAATCAAACAAAGAGTCTTTTCAAACTGATTTGGATTCTAAACTCGTGGAGAAAGAGATAGCTTCAAAGCGGTTTGAAGATATAGAAGAGTTGCAAAAAAGTGTGAATGATCAAATCAAAGCACAACTGAAAGTGAGCAAATTCGGAGAGATTAATCGTTCTGAAATTAAGTTTAGCCTCAAACCCGAACATTTGGGTGAGTTGTCTATGAAATTGACCATGGAAAATAATAATCTGACGGCTCGCATAAAAGTGGAAAGCCAAGTTGTAAAAGAGGTTCTAGAACTAAATATAGATGATTTAAGAAAAAATCTGATGGATCAGGGTGTAAAAGTAGAGAAAGTAGAAGTAACTTTAAAAAATGATACAGGCAATATGGGGTCTCTAGATGACAGGGCAAATAAAGAGAATATAGCCAAAGAAAAATATTTCAGTAAAAATGAGAAATATACGGAAAAATATAAGAAAGAAAATGATGATCTGACGGGTCGGGTGACTAGGAAAATGGAGTCGCGAAACGGTCGTATAGATTATCTTATTTAGGGAGGAATCGGTATGAGTGTTCAAGGAGCAACAGCGGTGAACGGTGTAAAAAATAATCCGTTTGCGGCAAATAAAGTTGAAACTTTATCTGATGCTAAAAAGTCTTACGGTAAGGGAACCGGAAAATTGGGCAAGGATGATTTTATGCAATTGTTGGTGACACAACTTGCTAATCAGGATCCTTTGAATCCTATGGAAGATAAAGAATTTATAGCCCAGATGGCAAACTTTTCTGAACTGGAACAGATGACTAACCTGAATAAAACAATGACAAATTTCGCGAAAGGACAGGCATTGAGTCAGTACTCACCTTTGGTCGGAAAAAATGTTGAGGGAATAGATACCAATGGGCAGGTTCTTTCAGGCAAGGTTAACTCAATTAAATTTAAGGACGGTAAAGTATACGCCACAATAGGCGAAACATCGGTTCCGGTGGAATATATCAATACGATAAAAATTTAACATATAGAAGGAGAGGTAACCTATGTCAATTAGAGCTTTATACTCGGGAGTATCAGGTCTTAAAAATTTCCAAACACAGTTGGATGTGGTAGGTAATAACATAGCTAACTCCCAAACTACAGGTTTTAAATCTTCAAGGGTAACGTTTATGACTATGTTGTCGCAGGAAATCTCCGGTGCTTCGGCACCTACGGCAAATCGAGGCGGTGTTAATCCTCAACAGATAGGTTTAGGGTCGGTAGTCGGATCAATCGATAAGGATTTTGAACAGGGCAATTTATTATCATCAGGTAGAAATTATGATGTAGCCATACAGGGAGATGGTTTTTTTGTTGTGAGCGATGGAACAAATCAACTTTATACAAGAAGTGGAGCTTTCAATTTTGATGCGGTCGGAAATCTTGTCTATGGAAAAGGCTATAAGGTTATGGGGCTTAATGCAAATGCCGGTGTTTTAGAAGCACAGACTGAGCCTATTCAGATACCTTTAGGAATAACTTTGCCGGCGGCGGCAACCACAAGCGTTAATTTAGTCGGTAATCTGGATTCTAGTGCGGCGCAGGTTGGCTCTACTTGGCAGAGCGATAGACTTTATGCTTCCGAACAATCGGGGCAGGATTCGAATATTGAGGGATTGTTAGCTGTGGGGTCGGCAAACGGTTTGGTTGCAGGTCTTGTTGACGGAAGCACAACCGTTACTGTAACAACAGGATCGGATTCAGGTACTTATACTTATAGTTCCGCTCAGGTCTCAAACCCTGCCGCAAGCCTGACTTTTAATTCGCTAGATGATCTTGCCACAGCTATTGCCGCTGATATCTCAGATATTTCTGCGGCGACTGTAAATTCTGCCGGCGCTTTGCAACTTACCAGTGGTGCGGCGGGTAATTCTCTGGCAATTACCAGTAATTTGACGATATTACAAACAGCATTATCTACTGCCAACAAAGCTGTCGGGTCTTTCAATGCAGGCGTTAATTCTGTAAGTGATGAATTTTCTCATATTGCTTCTTCAAGTGACGCAATGGTTAATTTGAGAAATTCAAGCGGAGTGGATTTAGGATTAGTTAATGGTGATTCCATAACTCTTGACGGTAATGTAGGTGGAAGCGCGGTTACTCAAGGAACATTTGCTGTTACAGGCGCTAATACGCTTGCGGATTTTGCTACCGAAATACAATCTGTTTTGGGTATAACCACAAACGGTAACGTTAATATCAGTAGTGGAAGGTTAGTTATTGAGGGTGATGGGGGAAGTCCTTATTCTTTGAGCGATCTAAATTTTACCACATCGGGGACACGGACAAATTTTGATAATGTGCTCGATAGTTCAACGGGCAATTATACTCGTACTCAGGCGGCGGCTGACAATCATGTCAGGTCTTTTACCGCTTATGATTCTGACGGGACGGCGCATACCATAACAATGAAATATAATATAAGAGATTCATCAGGAAACCAAAATAGATATGTTATCGATATATCATCCGTAATAACGGAAACAGGCGTGTCTGATATAGCTATTACGCCTTCTAGCGGTACCATAGTAGCCAATCCCAATGGATCGTTGGCTTCTTTTGATCCGGCGAGCATAACAATTACACCCAGCGGTGTCGGTGATCCCATGGTGATAAACTTGAATGCGGGAAGTACCGGAGGATATTTGGGAATAGTTATGTTTGAGGGAGATTCTACGGTGGGATTTAGAAATTCAGACGGCTACGCCAGCGGCGATTTACAAAATGTCTCAATCACGGCAAACGGTACTGTTCAGGGGAATTTTACCAATGGGCAAATTCAAACTCTAGCCCAGTTGCAGTTGGCGGCGTTTGATAACCCGCAAGGACTAAAAAGCGGGGGAAACGGTGTTTATTCTCAGACGGATAACTCGGGAACACCGCTTGTTGATGCACCGAACGTCGGTCAGATTGGTAGTTTGGTTGTGGGATCTCTGGAATCTTCAAATGTTGATTTAGCAGGAGAATT
>CAZFUR010000023.1:0-12068 GCA_964522245.1 uncultured bacterium
ATCTAAGGTGATATCTATCAGTACGGATAAAGCGTGTAGTCCGTCTAACGTGATGGGGGCAACAAAATTGTTGGCGGAACGCCTTATTGCGGCGGCAAACTGTTCGCAAGGAAACTCTAATACGGTTTTTGCATCTGTGCGTTTCGGTAACGTGATGGGATCTAGAGGATCGGTTATCCCGCTTTTTCATCAGCAGATTCAACATGGCGGACCGCTTACTTTGACAGATCCCGATATGACAAGGTTTATGATGACTATACCACAAGCGATAGACCTTGTTTTTGAGGCCACTAGAATCGCCAAAGGCGGTGAGATCTTTATCTTGAAAATGCCGGCTTTGCGATTGATTGATCTGGCGGAGACTATGATAGAAGAGTTGGCTACTGATTACGGGTATTCGCCCAAAAACATAAAAATAGAGACAATAGGGGCTCGTGCGGGAGAAAAAATATATGAAGAACTTTTAACTAAACAAGAATCGGAGTCCGCTATCGAAAAAGACAATATGTTTGTTCTCTCTTCAGGTTTGAGCGACTACAAAATGGATGAATCCGATTGCCGTATAGCCGGAACTCCATATATTTCCGATAAGGTTAATCTTTTGGGCAAAAAGCAAATAAAAGAATTGCTTTGTGAGGCCGGTGTGTTGCCAAAGAAAATGTTCATAGATAATAGCAGATTTAGAACGGATAGGTGTTTGGGAAATATTTTAGAAAATAAAAGAATAAGTTTGTAGGGCGGGATTTATATATGAGTTACGTTATTTATCGCGATAAAAGAGACGGTTTTACTGGTTTTGTCGATGATAGACAAAGTTTGGTTAAAAAGATCAGGTTGGGGTTTCTCCGTTTGAAGCCGGGGGAAAAACGTGTTTTGAAGAGCGATAATTTTCGAGAAAGAGTGATCGTTTTGCTAAAAGGTAGCTTCGTATTGCTTCAAAATGGAAAAAAAGTTGAGCGATTGGGCACTCGTACCGATATATTTACCGACAAGGCTTGGAGTGTGTATATTCCTGTGACTGAGACGGTAGAACTAATGACAGATTCCGGTTTTGAGGCGATTATTTGTTCTGCCAGAGCCGATAAAAAATTTGATTTAGCCGTTGTCAGTCCGTCTGACGTTACCGAGAAAATTGTCGGTAGCGGAGGTTACGAGCGCCGGGTCTTTGATATAATCGGACAAGATTTTCCCGCTCAAAACCTTATGGTTGGGGAAACTGTTAATCCGGCAGGCAACTGGTCTAGTTTTCCGCCTCATAAACATGATTGTGACAGGGGCGAGGAAGAAGTTGACTTGGAAGAGGTTTATTATTTTAGGGTTAATCCGTGTAATGGATTTGGGTTTCAGAGAATATACAAGAAAAAAAATCTCGATGAGGCTGTTGTTATTAAAGATCATTGCGCGGTTTTGATCCCTGAGGGGTATCATCCTGTTTGCGCTTCACCGGGGTATGATATCTATTACTTGTGGGTTTTGGCAGGCTCAGATAGGAGAATGAAGCCTTACGATGACCCTGAACACGCATGGATAAAAAATGAGGTGATGAATTGATCGCTGTTGAACATGAACTAAAATCAATGCTGGATGAAATATCTTTTTACATCGCTAAAATTGAGTCGATATCTTTTGAGCAGTTTCGTGTATTGAAAGAAGGCGATTCAAGTCAACTTAACATATTGCTTGATAGAAAAGAAGAGCTGATAAAACGGGTCAATGAATCTTATTTGCTGATCTCTTCTAAACTTGAACGGGAAAAAGATAATTTGCGAGAATACAAAGATGAGTGTTTCAGTAAAATTAAGGGGATCGAAAACGATCTGCAAAAAATTATCCGAAACGAACATGAATGTTTAAGAAAAACAATGCAAATTAAAGACGCTGTATTTGATGAAATTAAACAAATTGCTAACGGAAAACGTGTAATACATTCGTATAGAAACGATAACGTTGATAAAAAGTTCGAGAAAAATTGGCAGGGCTGATATGGATGAAATTAGAGAAGGAATGATTCTAAAAAAAGATTTGTTTTCGCCTTTCGGTGACCTGTTGTTAAAAAAAGGAAGTTTACTTAATTCTAAACAGGTCAGTTTTCTAAAAAAATGGAGACTGAAGGAATTAGAAGTTTTTGAAATAGAAAAGAACAAGAATAAATCGGAAGATTCCCAAATCGTTTTGGCTCTGAGTATGATTGATGGGAAATTTGCCGATTATGATAGTGATGTGTCAATGATGAAACTAAAATCAGTGCTGAAAAATTTTATGTTAGGTAGTTTATCCGGTAAGTATTAGAGAGGCGATTGCTTTGAAACAGAATAAGGTGTTGGTAATAGATCATGAAGTTAAATTCCAAAGGAACGTTAGCACTTTTCTAGCTATGCATAACTATAAGGTTATTGCCGCTTTTAACGGTGACGAAGGAGTCAAAAAAGCTAACGATGAAGAACCGGATCTTATTCTAGTCGATGAAATGGTGCCTTGTGTAGACAAAAAAGTTGTTTTGGGTGAACTCAAAAACAACGAACGGGTCTCTAAAGTTCCTCTTATAATGATCACGGATAGAGATTCTAAAACAGATAAGGGTAAATCAAAAAATTATATCGTTAAACCGTTCCGATTGATCGACCTTGAGAGAAAAATCAGAAATATCCTTAATACCTAATGTAGGATAAAAAATGCAGTATGTAGGGGACAAAAAAAACTTAACGGAAATTGTTAGCGTAGTTGACAAGTTGCCGAGTTTATCGATAGTTATTTTGAAAATCGAAGAAATGCTTAACGATCCCGATTTAACGGCGGGTGACCTAGTTCAGGTGATAAGCTCAGATCAGGCATTGACGGCTAGGATTTTACGTGTCGTTAATTCCGGTTTTTACGGTATAAAAAATCACATCGACTCATTGGGTCACGCAATAATGATGTTGGGGTTTAAGACAATAAAGAATATTGTCCTTACTACTGAAGTGTTTAAGGTTTTTTCTGAGAATAACAGAAATGTTTTCGATCGGTATCTGTTCTGGAAACATAATCTTGCTTGCGGGTGTGCGGCAAGGGTAATGGCTCAATTCATCGGATTAGATAGACCTGAGGAGGTCTTTATAGGGGGGTTGTTACATGATATCGGAAAGTTGTTTTTTGACCATTATTCGCCAAAAGAATTTAAAGAGGTCATTGATAAAGTAGTTTTTGAGGATATTCCCGTTGTCGATGCGGAAAAAGAGGTTTTCGGATTTAATCACAGTATGGTTGGTGGTATGCTCGCGGAGAAATGGGGGTTTCCCGATAGTTTGAAATCTATGATAGAGCATCATCATATGCCTTTGGAATCCGCTGATTTTTTTGAGGAGTCGGCGTCGGTGAAGATTGGCGATTTTCTGGCACGGGCGTTCTGTGTAGGGTTTTCCGGTGACGACAAAATATCTTATATCGAACCGGAATTGCATCAGATGATAGAAAGAGTGAATCAGAATAAACTGTTTAGTGCGGCGTTTGGTGCTATGATGAACTCTAATGATTTTTTAGATTCACTGTTATAGTTAACTTTAATTTTGAAAGGTTTTTTATGGATGGAATAGTCAGAAAAGAAAAACTCGAAAATCTTTCCGACTCAAAACATGTGTGTATGGAAAAGATTCTAAAAAAACAGGTTGTCAAAATATCAAAAAAAGCGGTTGCTTTCAATGAAGTTGTTAGCAAAAAAGAAAAGGTTGAACCTACCATAAAGTTGAAAAAAAACGGGGACGTTATAGAATCTATAGAGGTTATTTGTCCGTGTGGAAATAAAATAGAAATTTTATGTCAATACGATTGATTTTACTAAAAAGGAGACAGCTAAAATGGATATTTCATGTGAAAATCGCGATGATGTTGTTGTTTTAAGCTTGGTTGGAAAAATTGATATCGATTCCTCACCCGAACTAAAATCTAAGGTGTTAGATCTGATTGAAGAGGGGAATAAAAATATCTTAATCGATTTTTCAGGCGTATCTTTTATGAATAGTTCCGGTTTGGGTACTCTGATCAATGTTGTCAAAGAAGCAAGATCAAAAGAAGCTAGTTTGACTATCGTCAGCCCAACAACATTTATAAAAAGTTTATTCAAACTAACTCAATTGGACAAAATATTTACCATATACGATAGTATGGAAGAAGCGTTGAGTGCTGAATAAACATTGTTTGAGATGAATTATGACCGATACCAATAAGTCGCAAGACAATGATGCTAATGTAGCAGATGATCTAAAAGAGGATCTTGGTGGTGTGGCTACTCTTGAACAGGAGATTCCTGTCTCGGATGCGACTCAATCGACCTCGAATCAAGAATCTTCTCCGCCACAAGCAGAACCCTCATCGCCACAAGCAGAACCCTCATCGCCACAAGCAGAACCCTCATCGCCACAGGCAGAACCCTCAGATTCGTCTACTCCTCCTAAGGATGAGACTAAACAAAACGAGGCTGATGATAAAAAGCAACAGACAACTCCTCTCATAAAAACAACCACGAGAATTGTGTTTTTTAGAAGTATATATCATCTAGTTTTGATCTCAATGATCACGAACATAAGCTATACGGAGATGTATCGTTTCTATGCGAGCTTGTCTGCGGTTATAGTAGCTTTCGCGACTAGCTATTTTATCATAAAGGCGGAGTGTTTTTCAGAGATAATAAAGGATTATCTGAGTGTGGCTATAGCTGTTATGGATATGGGGCTGAACGTTTTGCTGTTATTCTTTTATAATGATTCATATTCTTCTTTGTTGCTGGCGTTTCCGATCTTTACACTGATTTACGGTCTGAACGGTGTGAATATTAAATTGGGGGTAGTTTGTTTTTTAAGCATGGGTTTTTACTTTTTCTCCGAAATAGCTTTTAATAAGTCGTTTAATTTGAAGATCGGTTTGTTCTCGCAATTGAGTGTGTTATTGTGGATCGGAGGGTTGTGGTGGTTTGTTAGATTTGTGAAAAAAAATCCGTTTTTAAGGTATCAGAGTATTGCGCTTTTGGACAAAATCGCTAATATGATTCCCAAACAGTTTATTGAACGGTTTAGTTCTGTATTTGTGTCGGAAAAAGTTGATGCTTTGGAATTTGAATTTAGAAAAAAGTTTATGGAATTGGTTGATATTCTCAATAAAAAACAAAAAAAAATAGATTTTCTGAGCGAAAATTTGCGCTCGGAAGGCGGTGAGTTTGATGAAAATATGGGGGTGGATTCCGCAATAAGTGAAGTGAACTCGTTACTGGAAATGGAAAATCTCTCGCTCAAAGAAAGTAACCATAAACTTATGGAAGCTAATAAGTCTATGGAAGAAAGAATAAAGGTTTTGACTCAGGAATTGGAAATAGCCAACTGTGAACTGGAACGTACATACTCCTCAATCGGTGACGACGAAGAACCTGCTGTGAGTGAATAACAACCATCAAAATTATCTCAGATCTTAACAACATCTATATCACCTTCATAACTAGAATATTTTTGTTTACTTTTTGGTCTGAATTATGTAAAAATCCTCGTTGCGTTAGCAGGTCTACTTTTTAAATTCTTTTGGAAAAAATAATGGTCAAAAAAAAAGACGGCGATATCATAGGCTTTGAGTTTCTACAGAATCTTGGACAACCGTCGGTTCTACCCAAAGAAGTGTCTCCATTCGAAGACAATATGATCAAAATATTAAAAAATTCGTTCTCTTTAACCAAAATAGTCTATTATGAGTTTTTAGATGATAGGGTTTTACCGAAATTTCAGTCAGGATTTGATATAGCTCAGTTAGATTTTATGGAAGATTTGTTGAGCAAAGAATCTTTATCCGATTATAAGGATAAGATTGTGTTGTGGGGCAAAGGCGGTCTTAAAGATACGTATCTTGTGACTTTTGAAATGAAAGACCGATGGTATGCGATCGTTATGGTTTTGCGTCAAGCGTTATCGTCGGCTAAATCTGATCTGTTATATTCTGTAATCGATTCGTTGAAAATGTATTTTGATAAAACTGAGGCAAAACCTATCACGCATCAGTTTAGTGAATCGGTTTTGCAGAACATTGTAAGCGGTATTATTGTTATCGATAAAGACGAAAATATCATTTTTTTAAATCATGCGGCGGAAATAATTCTCGGATACAAAGAATCCGATCTTATGGATGTTTCTTCTAATGAGCTGTTTAGAGAAATAGACGGAGAAAATAATTGGTTGACTTTTACTCTTAAAACGGGTTGTTTATCGTCACGCAAGAAAATTCATATGGTCAGAGCGGACGGGATAGAAGTGGCGGTTGCGGGAACGACATCTTTGTTGCGAGCAGACAATGACGAGATTATCGGTGTCGTAGGTATATTCAGGCAGTTTGACGATTTTAAAACCGCTGAAGACGGTAGGAAAGATTTAAATAAAATATCTATGTTATCAAGGTTTTCTGCCAGTATCGCTCATGAAATACGTAACCCTCTTGCGGGCATAAGCGCTACGGCGCAGGTCTTGGCTACAAAATTTGATGCCGATGACAGGAAACAAAAATTTATAAAAGTGATTCTTGAAGAAATCGATAGGATAAACCGTATAATAAAAGAGCTGATCAGTTTTGCTAGACCATCGAAATCTTGTTTTCTCAAATCTAATGTAAACAAAATTGTAGAAAGCGCGCTGGATTTGTTGTACAAAAAGATACAAAAGCAAGGTGTCGATATTGTCAGAGACTATGATCGGGATATGTCGGATATAATATGTGACGAAAATCAAATCAAACAGGCAATCATAAATATTATGCTCAACAGTATCAATGCCATGCCTGACGGGGGATTACTTACGGTATCTACGGAAAAAGCATTGAACGATAATGATGATATGGTCAAAATTGTAATCAGCGATACAGGGTCCGGGATACCTCAAAACGTGCTGAATGAACTGTTCACTCCTTTTACATCAACTAAAACTCAAGGGTTGGGGTTGGGGTTGACCATAACAAAAAGTATAATAAAAACACATAATGGAAAGATAAAAGCGTCTAATCTGCCGGAAAAAGGGGCGGTTGTCACTATTCTTATCCCCGATAGGGCGGATCAGGCTATTGAACAACAGACGTATCTGGATTTTGACGAAATAGAAAACAATTAGAAATTACTGGAGGATATATGCCGGCGACTGTGCTTATTGTGGACGATGAATCAACAATATGTTTTTCCCTGAAAGAAGCTATGACTGACGCAGGGTATAAGGTAACTACGGTAAGTACCGGAGAAGACGCTGTCAGAGAAGTGAATCATCTGTCACCGAATATTGTTTTGTTGGATATGAAACTACCTGATATTGACGGACTTAAAGTCTTGAAAAAAATAAAAAAAATTGATTCTAACATACCTGTCATAATGATGAGCGCTTACGGGGATATATCTATTGCTGTGGAAGCGACAAGATCAGGAGCCAAGAATTTTATCGAAAAACCACTCAACATAGAGAAAATCAAAATTGATATAAAAACTATTTTGGAAAATGTTGATGTCCGTAAAGAGTTGAGAGACGTTAAAAATGAACTGGAAAAGTTTAGGGAAATCGAAAAACGTCATAACTCTATCGATGAGATTTTAGGCGATTCCAAACCTATGAAAAAGATGAAAGCTACAATAAAGAAAATTGTAGAGAGCAAAGCTACGACTGTTCTTATACAAGGCGAAAGCGGAGCGGGTAAAGAACTTGTGGCACGGGCGATTCATTATGCCAGCAATCGGGCGAACAAACCTTTTGTCGATATAAATTGTACGTCTATACCTGATGAGTTGTTGGAGAGCGAACTTTTTGGTCATGAAAAAGGGGCTTTCACGGATGCTAAAAAAGAGAAAAAAGGTCTGTTTGAGCTGTCTGACGGCGGTACACTGTTTCTTGACGAAATAGGCGACATGAAATTATCTATGCAGGCAAAATTGCTGAGAGTTTTGCAGGAGAAGAATTTTAAACGTGTGGGGGGAACAAAGAAAATTCATGTCGATGTCAGAATTGTTGCGGCTACAAACAAGAATTTACAGGAAGATATTGAACAGGGATTGTTCAGAGAAGACCTGTTTTATCGGTTGAATGTGATCCCAATTCAGTGTCCGCCTTTGCGTGAGCGTGGCGATGATATAATTTTGTTGGCAAAACATTTTGTTGAGCAGTTTAACCGTGAATTCGATAAAAAAGTTACCGGAATCGATCCGGTTGCCGAGTCGGCTTTGATAAGCTATCATTGGCCCGGCAACGTCAGAGAACTGAAAAATATTATTGAGAGAGCTATGCTGCTTGAAGCTGATGATATTTTGTTGGCTGAACATCTAAACCTCAATTTTGAAGGTTGTTCTGTTTCTACTCTCAATGAAAAAGAGGCGTTGAAAGAAGATATCACATTGGAAGAAATGGAAAATTGGTTGATCGATAAAACCCTTGTTAAATTTAATTGGAACAAAAATCTGGTTGCCAAAAAACTTGGTATAAATCGAACAACGTTGTATACAAAAATAAAGAAGTATAATCTAGAACGATCTTAGATAATCCTGCTCCTTTGACTGTTCTATCCTATCTGGAAAATGTTGGGTTTCCCCACATGCTATCTATGTCTATTATCTTAATTACCGCTTAATTAATCGATCCGATTCTATCGGAATATTTTTTTGTGATGGTATGAATATTGCTTCTGCAATGCTTTAAATCGCATATAAAAAGAGGTGATTAAGACCATGAGAACAATCAAAAGTTTTGTTTCAATTATTAGAGTTTTATCGATTTTATTTTTGTTGGCGTTGATATGGATCTATGCCGAGGGTAAATCTGTGGCACAGGAATATGCTGATTCTGAACAGGAATCAGATGTAGTGGAGGAGGAGTCTACGGGATACTTAATGGGGGGGTCTGCTATATATGGCATACAAGAGAAAATTGTGGAGGATGATTCACCGCTTACAGAACTTAAAATGTTGAGAAAAAAGTATTTCAGAGAAGTTAAACGCAGAGAAAGCATGGAAGAAGAAAGCAAAATGATCAAAAGAAAATCTGCGGAACTGGATCTGATCTTAAGAAAAAAAGATTCCGTGATTGAAGAGTTGAAACGAAAACTGATAAACGCAGAATTTAAATATGTTGCTTTAGAACAAAAATTAACTGATCTGAAAATAGCCATTTTGAGAAAAAAGATCATTCGGGAATCTTCTTATCCTGTTACTTACGAGGTCAAGATCAATGATAGTTTATGGAAAATAGCGGGACGAAAAAATATATACAACGATAGCTATAAATGGATGGAAATTTATTATGCCAACAAAAATAAGATTCTCGATCCCGATTATATTTATCCCGGTATGTTCCTTTCCGTGCCTCGCCCTGGTATGGAAAACGAAGACTGGACAATAAAAGGACTCGATCTTGATTCCGTGAAAGACGAAATGAACGCTTTAAAGATAAATAGTACCTCCTCAAATATGATGACACCTATCAAAGTGAAAGAAGTCATAGATAACGACGGTACACCGGATGAATATGGACTTGGTAAAGTCGAGGAAAGAGGCAGTGAATAACAGAGTATTGGTCGTAGACGATGAAAAAGCTATAGCATGGGCATTAGAGGAATCGTTGACGGATGCCGGTTACGAGGCTGAGTCTGTCGGCTCTGCCGAAGAGGCTTTGGATTTGTTCAAAGAAAAACCTTTTCAGGTTGTTCTGACCGATATGAAAATGCCCGGTATGTCGGGTATAGAGTTGTTGGGTAGGGTAAAGGAGATTAAACCTGAAACACAGGTGATTATTATTACCGCTTACGGTAGTTTTGATTCTGCTGTTGAGGCTGTACGTTTGGGAGCGTTTGATTATCTGCAAAAACCTTTTAATGTGGAAAATGTAAAACGTATGGTCGCCAAAGCTATTCGGGCAGACGAAGAGTCGGCTGAGGAAATCGTTGAGGAGAATCAGGATACAAAACTTAAACCGTTAAATATTCAAGAACATATTCTTCCCAGTGGAGAATCTTTGTTGGGTAGCCTTTCGATAGATGTTAAAACGGTTCCAAAGGAAGGGTTGGGGGCTGATTTTTATGACTATTTTAAGATCGGGGAAAATAAAATCCTTGTAACTGTAGGTGATGTTGGAGAAAAGGGGGTTAACGGGTCTTTGGTTATGATTATGGTCAAAAGCCTTATACGTTCTGAGGCAAGCCATTGCGATGATCCATCTGAGATATTGACACGCGTCAATAAACATCTTCACGATCAAGGGATCACAGGTATTCCAATAACAATATTTTTGGGGATTATGGATACCAAAGAAAGCATTTTTAGATTTGTGAACGCTGGACACGAAAAACCGTTGTTTTTCTCTGATGTCAATATCTTGAGAACTGATGTTGTTTCTGAAAACAGTCCGTTTATCGGATTGTTTGAAAACCCTCAGTTTCAACCTGTTACGGTTAAGTGTGAACAGGGTGATCTTATACTGTTGTTTACCGATGGGGTGATCCGTCTTGTAGAGTCGAAGTTTGGCAAAAAAGATCCGTACGGTTTTTTGAAAGATTCTGCGGCTAAACTGTTGCCTGATAAAAAATATTCTTTGGCGGAGGTTTTGTATCGGGAAATCGTATCGGGCGATCAAGTGCCGCAAGATGATGTCACTATTATGTCTTTGTTTTTGGGAGAAGCGGTGTGCAGGAAAAAAGAAATACGGTGTGTTTGCGAAAATAAATCTTTGATTTTGGTTAAATCGGCGACAGAAGATGTTTTGCGGGCTCTATCGTTATCTTACTCAAAGAGACATACCATAATCACCTCTTTATACGAGGCGTTAATCAATGCGGTTAATTTTGCGTACCCTGAAAACTCAGGCGGAGAAATGGTCATCAGATACAAAATTGATAAAAAACGTATTCGTATCGAAGTGGAGGATTTTGGTGTCGGATTCAATTGGGAAGATTATCAACCACCCGATAAATCCTCTTATGAGGGATTAGTCAAAGAAAGTGGGCGGGGTGTTTTCTTGATGAAAAATTTAATGAAAAAATTAGATATAAAAACCGAACTCGGTAAGGGGACAAAAGTTATTATGGAAACGGATTTGTAAAATGGGAATAGATGTGAATAAACAGAAGAATGTAGTTATCTTGACTGTACTGGACGATATCATTCTGGATTCAATAGAAGATTTTTATAAGATAATTGATGAACAAATGGCTCTCAAAAATTATTTTGTCGTGATGGATATATCCAGAATAGATTTTATAACCAGTCGTGGTCTTGGCGCTATCGGTAAAGCGATGGATATTCTTAGAAAAAGTGGAGGAGACTTGAAGGTTTGTGCTATGAAAGCTGAACTCAGGAAAATTTTTGATATATGCGGGTTATCTAAAATATTGGAGATTTTCGACACTCAAGACGATGCCGTTTTAAGTTGCGGTAAAAACGTTGGAAATATAGAAAAACAATTGTTATGGAGTCTTGACTTGAAAGGAGACGATGAAAAGTGAAGTCTCTAAAGTTTCATCTCATAGGCGTTTTGATTGTTGTGGCGGCTTTATTTGCTGTGGGTGTGCCGTTCGGGATGTATTTTTATCATTATAGAGACAATATGTTTTTGATGCGAATAAAAAAGGTTTTTACCTTGAGAGATCTGGAAAACGCTTGCGAAGAAGCTAGAGAGGGGATCGAAAGAGGGCTTTATGACCGGTCTTATAATATATTGAAAATTGCTTCGGATAAAATTATGGGACGTGAATTTGCGTGTAGTGGTCTGACTACTATCGGCGATATATTGTATCGTGCCAGATTTGTTGATCCAAAGAAGAAGTACAAAGATGCATTGTTTTTCTATTCTTTAGCCGGTACGCGTGAACAAAACGATAACAACGAAATGTGGCGGTGTTTTCAGATAGCGAATTGCCATAAATATCTGGATTATGATCTGAGTGCTATTGAGGGGTATAGAGTTTTTTTGAAAAAATATCAGGATTCTCCTTATATCGATCAGGCTAGATTATCGTTGTCGGCTTTGTTAATAAAAAAGAGAAAAGTCGACGAAGCTCATAAATTATTGATGAAATTGGTTGAACAGACAAACGAGAAACAG
>CAZFUR010000024.1:0-11969 GCA_964522245.1 uncultured bacterium
TCAATAAAGACATTAGATACAAAAAAACCGTGAGCGACGTCCCCACAATCATACCGTCATAAAAAATAAACGGTTTATATAAAACCGCCGTCGTTGCCGCAAGAAAACCTGTTTTACCGTCAAAAAACTTAGACCCGACTACAAAAATCAGACCACAGCTTAAAGACGCCACCACAATTTGAATCAACCTTGCGACATACAGATCAACCCCGAAAATTTTATAAATAAAACCAAGAAAATATGCATAAAGAGGTAACCCTTTAAAAGGGGCTTTATCCGTCAATCCGCGTGCGATATTCACCGCCCAGTTATGATAAAATAAAGGGTCCATAGACCTTGGGATAAAAAACGGGTTTGATTTGATCTGTTCCAGATACACCAGCCTCACAATAAACGCCGATAAAAATATCAGAAAAAATATTGCCGTTTTGTTTTTTGTGAAAGAAGTTTTTTTTGAAAACACAAAATAGCTCTACTATTCTTTAATGGCAAGTTCCAGTTTTTTTATTCTCAACTGAATATCTTCCGCGATTTTTCTGTTTGTTGCAACCACATCAGCCAGCAACCCTATCATCAGAAGCTGAAACCCCAGAGTAATAAAGACCGATGCAAGTATTAACGACTGAACATGCCCGCCGCCTGAACCGGTCAGGTAAAAATACAAAAATCTTAGTCCCAACAACACACCGAAAGAAAACACCGATGAACCTATTATAAAAAAATATTTCAAAGGTCTGTACAAAATACAAACCCTAACTATAGTGATAATAGATCTGGATATGTAACTGGGAATATTTTTAAATAGTCTGGATTCACGTGTTTTGCGGTTAACTTTTATAGGCACATCAACCAATTTGAGTTTATTTTCGCCTGCCTGTATCAACGATTCAAGAGTATAGGTATAGCTTGAGAAAATATTTATCCGCAATGCGGCTTCTCGTGAAAACGCCCTAAAACCCGAGGTCGCATCGGATATTGGAGTTTGGGAAAAGAATCTGACAAAAAAGCTCCCCAGACGTTGCAACTTTTTTTTCAGCCATGAGAAATCATCTATATCATCTATCGGTCTTGCCCCCACAACCATATCTGCCTCGCCATTGACTATCGGAGCGACAAGCTTACAGATATCCCCTCCATAGTATTGGTTATCGGCATCAGTGTTCACTATTATATCCGCTCCCAATTTGAGTGCTTCCTCTATCCCTGCTCTAAACACATGAGCCAACCCCTTGTTTCTTTTAAATCTTATGATATGATCAACACCATGTTTTTTTGCGATTTCCGATGTTTTATCGGTACTGCCATCATCGATCACCAATGTTTCTATCGCAGATATGTCCGGGATTTTTTGAGGGATATCCCTCAAAACACTCGGTAGAGTATTTTCTTCATTAAAACAAGGTATTTGAATAATTAATTTCACGACAAAACCTACAATTAGCAATCATCATTAACACCGTTTAAACTATTACAAATTTGGCATATATACAATATCTTTTTATTATTTAATTGCGCAATTACTCTTCTTTGAATAGAATCTCCGAAAAAAACAGATTTTTTCAACAGGAGAGATTTATGAAAGAGATTCCTCCGGATATAGCGTACCGCTTGATAAATCACAGTCCGACAATTCTGGTTACGTCAGCTTTCAAAGATAAAATAGGGGTCTTGCCGATTGCATGGTATATGCCTCTATCTAAAATTCCGTTACAGATAGGATTGAAGATAAACATCAATCATCATACGGCACAGCTGATTTTACAAAGCAAAAAAGCGACCATAAATATCCCAAACATGAATCAGGTAGATTTGATAACCCAATGCGGTAGTTCTCACGGGTATAAAGTGAACAAAATCAAAGAATATGACATTCCGATTGGATTATCAAAAACAATGAAAACGCCTTATATAAAATCTTGCGCCGGACATCTGAGCGGAGACCTGACAGACACTACTTTCGCAATGGAACATGGTATTTTCAAAATAGCCATACATGAAGCTTGGGCAGACGAAAATTTATTCACCGACAGATGGATGATCGAATCGAATCCAAACGCAAGGTTTCTCCATCATATGGGTGGCGGTTTCTTCTCGGTGGACGGACAGATCATAGATACAAATTGAATCCCTCAAAAAAACAGTTTAGTCATTAAAAATAACACGGTTTATTTGTCCATGCCAACAACATATCAACCTGTATAGCTTTTGCCACCGCATACGCAACCAGACACCACAAACAAACATACAAAACGTTGCGTTTTGTCTTGTTCTCTAGAATCGATATTTTATCGTGGACAAAAAATATTCCAAACGCCGACAATATCAAAAGCCAAGGGACGGCAGGCAGAATATATCTGGACTGAAAATTTCCCCAGAAGATAAAAAATATAGCCGTTAGAGTGGCGTTTATCAAGATCATCACCCCAAAACTTTTCTTTTTAAAACTCAGGAAAAAAGGGGATAAATACGCCCAGATATAAACGGGAAAATACTCAAAAAGTTTTTTTAGATAAAAATACCAAGGTTCGGTAGCAAAAAAACCGCCTCTCCAGCTTGTAGGAGGTTCATAAGCAAGAGACAACGCAGGTATAATCTTCTTCCACCCGCTACCTATTGAAACAATAATAACGCCCCATAATATCCCCATCCACAGATACCTATTTCTCAAGAAAACAGGTATTTTAGCGGAGATTCTACCGTAATCCAAAATTTTCTTTCTAAAAAGAAAATACACAATTAGAGCCCCACCACCCATTGCAAAAAGAGGAAGAAATTTAGCCAATACCTTCTGTCCATGCTTCATATCTTCAAAACCTTTTTTACTGGCGAATAAAAAATCGAATCCGTAGACATCAAAATTGAGTTTCAGCCATGGGATAAGCACAAAAAACATACATAAAGGAATAAGCATCCATTTTGGCATCGATAATTTTTTCGGATAGAAAAACAGAGTGTACAAAAAAATTGATATAAAAGCCAACCCACCTGTATATTTTGTAAGAACCGCTCCTCCGGCAGCCAAACCTGTCAGCACATAAAACAGGGTCTCAAATTTAGGTTTTTTTAGAGCAAAAATATACAGAAGCGGAGCTAGTAAAGCAAAAAAAGTAACCGTCGTTTCCATCCATATTTTTTGAGAACATATCCAATGGACAGGATCAATTAGCAGAAAAAACGCCGCTAAAATCCCCACCTGCGGGCTAAAAACCATCCGTCCGACCAAATAGACCGCCAATATCGCCAAAACCCCCATCAAAACAGATACCTTAACCGATTGAGCTAGAAAATCTCTACTATTTTTGCCATGTATTTTAAAAGATGCCATGATCATGTAACAAAACATCGGTGGATGTTTGAACACTTTTTTCCATAAATAATCCGGCATTTTTCTATTGGGACGCTTTTTGATAGCCTGCATAGAGTAATTTATGGAATTGTAATGATTTATGTCGTAACTCATCTCATGAGCCATAGTCGGATACAGGCATTCGTCAAAAGTATACCTGCCCCCGTTTTTAAATCCTTGGTAACGTAAAAACGCACCCAGTATAAGAAACATCGCCACAGCGACAACTTCATAGACAAATAGCTCTTTTGACTTCATATTCTCCTCACTTATTCTTATTTATTAAAATATCCGCCCATCTTTTTTTGGCACCATCATACACCACCGCATACAAAACAGAAACACCGTTTAACTTAAAACTAAAAATTCCTATTTTGTCTCCACTCTTATGACAAGTATCACAAATAACCATATCTTTATTTTCAAAAGACAGTTGGGTAAAACATCTTATACATATAGGATTATTATCGACGCTTCCGTCCAAATTTCCTTGCCACAATACCCCCGCATACTCAAAAAGATTCTCATTGAATCCGTCAGGTTTAAAACCGAAAAGATTTTTGAGTTGTTTTTTTAAACCGAAATTTTTCTTATGATAATCATCTTTAAAAGCCGGCATAGACCCTCCCGATCAGAATTTTGGATTATATTTTGCCAAAACATCTGATATAACAGCATGGTATTGCTCGCAAACGTTTTCCCATGAATAGGTTCTAGCTGTTTTCAATGCCTCAGCCGTCACCTTCTCAGTCTCTTTCGGATTATACATATTCTCTACTTTTTTTGCCATATCATAATAGTTACCGGGTTCAAAAAGCCATCCGTTAACACCGTCTTTTAGAATATCCGTAACACCTGATATTCTGCTTACCGCCACAGGAGTGCCTGCACTCATAGCCTCCAGTAAAACAGATGGAATATCCACAATTCCGTCTGTATCAAAAACCGATGGAATAACAACAATATCACTTATAGAATAATATTCGGGAATCGCCTTGGAATCCACATACCCCATAAACTTGATTTTATCGGATAATTTTTTAGATACAACCCACTCTTTCATAGATTTCTCCATCGCCCCCGTACCAAGAATCAACACTACAAAATCAGAATGATTCCGATTTAAAATTTCCGCCATTTGCAATAGATAATGAGCCCCTGATTTTTCCTGCAATTTGCCTACAAACAAGACTATTTTCGCTCCCTTAGTTACCCCTATTTTCTTGCGTAGAGCATTTTTCTCACCCACATAAAAATATCTATCAGGGTCTGTCCCCATATGAATTATCTTGTGATTAAAAACAGTTTTAGCAACTTTTTCAAGGAGATATCTTATATGTGTGTTTACCGGAAGAACAATATCTGTTTTTTTCAGTATAAACCGCATCACCATTTTTCCTAAAAAGCCAAATTTGGAAACGGAGAAAACGCCCGTATCGTGAATGGTCATGATATGTGGTTTTTTTAAAAAAAGTCTTATTAAAGAATAAATCAATCCCTGAGGGAATATCCAGTGAGTATTGACGATATCGATTTCATTTTTTCGCATTATTCTGATCAAATAATACGCTTGAGCCGCAACAAAAAATGGTACCTGAAGCATAGCGAAAAAACCCAACTTAATATTTTCCAGCAATCCTTCGGCGGAACTTAGCAACTGCCACTTATCCGGCACAAAATACCGATAACGCACAATTTGCACACCTTCTATTTCTTCTCTATCTGCGGCACAAAAATAGTGAGGGCACAAAAGATATACATTATAATATCGCACAAGTGAAACCGCTAAATCATGTACCGTATGTGAGGCAACACTATCGCCGACCCATCGGGGAAAAATCGGTGTAACAATCAGCAGATTTCTTTTCATGATTTTTTAAACAGATTAAATTTGTTTTCTTCGCCACGCATCAACCGACCTATATTAGAACGATGCCTTACGACAGTAACCAAAGCCATAACAGACGATAATATTATATAGACAATACTGTCTCCCCTAAAATAGATTATGATAGGCAAAAGCAGAATAGATATTATGGAAGAAATAGACACAATTTTACAGATAGACACAGATACGATCCAGACCCCTATAACCATCAGAGTCGGCACAGGAGTTAGAGCTAAAAACACACCAAAACCGGTTGCGACTCCCTTACCGCCTTTAAATCCGATATAGACCGGCCAGTTGTGCCCCACAATAGAGATAATACCCGCCAAAGCATACAAAACATGTAATAAGACAGCGTTATCGGAAGGTACACTAATATATATTTTCGCCAACCACACAGCCAGAAAACCTTTACCGATATCCACCGTCAACGTCACAATCCCCGAAAAAGCACCTAAAACCCTGACAGCGTTTGTGAATCCCACATTACCGCTTCCGTGTTCTCTTATATCGATATTTTTGCACAACTTCCCCATTAGGAAAGCCGTAGGCACAGCACCTAAAAGATAGCATCCCGTCATAACCAACAAAATGATCATCATTTGTATCCCTTACCTCCTTTGAGTTTTATAACAATAGGCGATCCATAAAAAGAGAACAATTTTCTTAGTTTATTATTAAGATAACGGTCATACGATGTGCTCATCAACTTCTCATTATTGACAAAAAACGTAAACGTCGGTGGTCTTACGCCTGTCTGCACCGCATAATAGATTTTCAGTCTTCTTTTGTTCGCCAAATGAGGCGGATTAGCAAGCAAAGCATCCTGAATCATTTTGTTCAGCAAAGGAGTTTTTATTCTAATCAACGATTCTTTAAGCAGTTTCGGGATATGTTTAAAAATATTTTTCAGATTATCTTTATATTTCGCAGATATAAATACGACAGGCACATACTTTATAAACCTTATTTTATGGCTCAAGTTATCGATATACTCTTTTTTTGAGACAGATTTGATCAAATCCCACTTATTGATGATTAGAATTATCGGTTTACCATCCGTGATAACCATGTTCAGTATACGGTCGTCTTGTCTGGTCATACCTTTTGAGGCATCGATCAACATCAAAACGAGGTCTGCTCTTTTTATGACGCCTTGAGTCCTCATAAAAGCATAAGATTCCACAGTATCATCTATTTTCTTTTTATGTCTTATTCCCGCCGTATCCACCATAAGATAATCCACACCGTTTATTTTCACTCTGGTATCGACAATATCCCTTGTGGTACCGGGAACGGAATCGACCATCGCCCGTTCTTCGTTTAAAACACTGTTAAGGAGTGTTGATTTACCGACATTCGGTTTACCGACGATAGCTATTTTGTCTAGCTGATCTTGAACAAATCCTGATTCTTTCGGGATATTTTCTACGACAGCCATCAGAATATCGTCCATCCCCAAACCATGCAAAGCGGAAACCGGAAACGTTTTATCAAATCCCAGTTTATAAAATTCGCCTATTGACCCCATCTGATCGATAGAGTCTACTTTGTTTACAGCTAAAATGACCGATTTAGAGTAATTGCGTAAAAACTCTGCTATTTCTTTATCGTAAGGGTTGAGACCGTCTATATTATCAAGAAGGAAGATGATGGTCGTAGCTTCTTTGACAGCAAACTCGACCTGTTCTTTTATTCTTGTCCCTACATGACAATTTTTTTCAAAATCCAGCCCCCCGGTATCGACAAGACTAAAACAGTAGTCATCCCACTCCACATACTCATAAACCCTATCTCTAGTTACACCGCTTTGAGGATCAACGATAGATTTTCTTTTACCGACAAGCCTATTAAACAAAGAGGACTTACCAACGTTAGGGCGACCAACGATTGCGACTTTAGGTATATTTTTGTTCATAGTTTTACAAATCTTTCTGTGTGTTGATTAAACGCGCTTCCCGATAGATATAATTTAGTCCCGATAAAATCGTAAACAACATAGTCAAAAAGAACAACGGTTCAGTAAATTTAGTTTGAATAAGAACCAACAAAATAGTAACCATCTGTAAAAAAGTTGTTATTTTGCCTAAATAATGAGGTGACGATTTTATTTTACCCACAACCAAATATATCAATAATCCTCCCACCAATATCAGAATATCCCTGCTTATTATGGCTACGGTAAGCCATGAAGGTATTTTGTATTTTAATCCCACAGGTAAACTTAATATTATAGTAGATGACATAAGCAAAACTTTATCTGCGATAGGATCTAGAATTGTACCTAATAAAGTTTTTTGTTTAAACGCCCTCGCTATGATTCCGTCGACACCATCGCTGATAATAGCCAACACAAAAACAATTATCGCCGCCAGTAGGTATCTATTGAGATGATCCTCTCCGGCTCCCTTATTAGTCAATTCCCTGAAGTGCAAAAGCAACCACGCAAAGACAGGCGTACACAATATTCTAAAAATGGTGATTCTATTAGCCCAATTAAGCATTTTTACGCCTCAATATTTTTCAGATATTCGATCGCCTGATTTAATCTATCCAAGGTTTTTTGTTTACCGAAAACAGCCATTATATCAAAAAGCCCCGGACCTGCCATAACCCCTGTTAGGGCAACTCTAGTAGGATGAATGATAGCGCCTGCCGATATCTGCATCCGCTCTATAACTTCGCGGGTAGCGTCTTCCGTAGTTTTTTCATTGAAATCGTCTATAGGAGTAAGTTTTTCGACAAGATTTTTCAATATTTCAGCCACGTTCGGTTTCATCAATCTTTTTCTGAGTGCTTTTTCGTTATATACCACTTCATCCTCAAAAAAGAACCTTGATAAATCCCCCACGTCACTTAGAAGCTTGGTTCTACTCTGGATTAGGTTGATGATATGATCCAGTTTATCGTCTTCAAGATCTATATTTCCGATTTGCTGTTTCAGGTATGGAATTGCAAGTTTTTTATATTTTTCAAATGGGAGGTCGGTCACATACAGACCGTTCATCCATTTCAGTTTATTATCATCAAAAACAGCGTTTCGGCTACTCACTCTTTGGAGAGAAAATTTTGATATAAGTTCTTGTTTTGATATAAGTTCTTGATCGTCTCCCGTCGACCACCCAAGCAGGGCAAGGAAATTGACCATCGCTTCCGGCAAATATCCTTCTTGCTGATATGCCTGAACGGAAGTGGCGCCATGGCGTTTACTTAATCTAGATTTATCTTTACCGAGTATAAGAGGCACATGAGCGAATTTAGGCACATCAAAACCTAACGCCCTATAAACAGGTATCTGTTTAGGCGTGTTAGAGATATGGTCGTCGCCTCGGATTATATGAGTCATTCCCATTAAAGCATCGTCAACAACGCAAGCAAAATTATAAGTCGGATACCCATCAGACTTAAAGATAACAAGATCATTAATTAAACTATTATCAAACTCCATGTTTCCATGAATTAAATCTTCAACAACAACTTTCTCATGAGGGATTTTGAATATGATTGCCTGATACTCGCCTCGTTTTTCATCAGAGTAGTAAGCAAACCCTTCATCTATCAGTTTTTGAGCGTACTCTCGATAGATATCTTTTCGCTCCGACTGAAAAAACGGTCCCTCATCCCAACCCAGCCCAAGCCATTTCAGGCTTTCTATAATTCGTTCCACATCCTCCACCGACGAGCGTTCCCGATCGGTATCCTCTATTCTCAGTATCATTTTACCGTTTAAAGAACGGGCAAAAAGCCAATTAAACAGTGCCGTTCTAGCGCCTCCTATATGCAAATACCCAGTAGGGCTTGGAGCAAATCTAACCCTGACATTTTTATTTTCACTCATATTTTAATCCTTCCTTAAAAGCCTCTATATTAAGTTGTTTCAGTTCTTTTTTAAGGTTACCGAATACATCATCAAAAGAATCCCAAAATGCGTTTTGAGTTATCAGAGAATTTTTGTTCAGAAAAGATCCCGCCATAACCATATTAGCCGCTTTTTCGATTCCAAGATCTTTTGCTATTTTTGTTGCTTGCACAAAACACACAGAATAATTGTTGGCAGGCAATTTAGGATTACTGATTAGAGATGAGTTAAGGACTAGTGTACCGTCATTCTTAAGTACAGACAGGTATTTTCTGATTGAGGCTTCGTTAAAAGCTATCAGAGAATCCGCCTCATAAACTATCGGTGATGCGATAGGGTTATCCGATATAATGACACCACACTTGGCAGTGCCTCCTCTAACCTCCGCACCATAAGATGGATAATACGTTACATTAAATCCCTGTTTCATAGCAGCACAAGCAAACATTTTGCCTAAAGACAAAATACCCTGTCCACCGCACCCCGCGATAAGAATTTTGTATTCCATTATATATCCTTGTAAATTCCCGGTTTAAAAGTTTTGTTTTCTATTTTCTCTTTGATCAACCCCATAGAATCTTTTGGAGTCATGCCCCAATAGGTTGGGCAAGGCGATAAGACCTCTACAAGAGAAAAACCTTTTTCGTCAAGTTGAGTTTCAAAAGCCTTTTTGATAAAAGATTTAGTTAACCTGATTTCCTTGACTCCCGCAACGGTTCCTCTGGCTAAAAATTTCACACCGTTTAATCCCGATAACAATGAGATAACATCAATGGGCGCTCCCGCCTCCGACTCGTCTCTTCCATTGGGAGAGGTGATAGTTTTCTGACCCACATCCGTAGTCGGAGCCATCTGACCACCGGTCATACCGTATATTCTGTTATTTACAAATACAATGGATATTTTTTCGCCTCTGTTAGCGCTATGAATGAGTTCCGTCATACCTATTGCCAACAGATCACCGTCACCCTGATAACTTATAACCAATCTATCGGGCAAAGATCTTTTTATTCCCGTAGCGACCGCAGGTGCTCTGCCGTGAGCCGCCTCGCTGACATCCAAATTAAAATAATCATAAGCCACCACGGCACAACCGACAGGAGCGACAAAAACGGTATTTTCTCTTATTCGCATTTCATCTATAATTTCGCCTATAATTTTATGAACTATACCATGCCCACAACCTGAACAGTAATGGGTTCTCACGTTCCGTAAAGTTTTTATAGTTGAGGAAACCGTCATAACCGTGCTCCATTTTTGCTCATTACGTTATCGAGTTTATTTTCGATTTCATCCAGAGTCATATAAGACCCACCCATTTTCCCCAAAAACTCTATCGGTTTTGAGTTTCCGATAGACAATTTTACATCCTCAATCAACTGCCCTGCACTCAGTTCCACAACCAAACATTGTCTTGCCCCTTCCATGACATTCCGTAATATTTTTTCAGGAAACGGCCATAGAGAAATAGGGCGGAACAATCCGACTTTCAGATTTTTTTCGCGCAATTTATCCACCACCGCCCTGCACATTCTTGCGGGAGTACCATAAGCGACAATTATGGTTTCCGCATCTTGCG
This sequence comes from uncultured bacterium, assembly GCA_964522245.1. GTDB lineage: Bacteria > Auribacterota > Auribacteria > Auribacterales > Auribacteraceae > CAZFUR01. The sequence goes on from CAZFUR010000024.1 coordinate 10,673, forward strand.
TACGATAGCAATCCGCGCAAACTTCATTCTTCTCAATCAGTTTATATTTTGCCTGTAATTTTTTATTAAGGATTTCAAGTTTTCCTTCTCTTAAATAAAGTGACCTGATAACGTTTGGTTCTCTGTCTTTACAACCGGCCAAGCACCAACTTTTGTCATAGGATTCATTATCTTTATGCTCTTTTATTTCCACAGGTTCTCTCATCTGACCTAAAACACCGTCTAATAAAAGCATCGTAACGATTCTATACTTATCCGCCAAACAAAATGCTTTTTGAGCAAGATCAGCCGCTTCCTGAACGGATTCAGGTGCTAAAACAATCGATCTATAATCGCCATGCCCTCCGCCTCTAGTTGCCTGAAAATAGTCTGCCTGCGATCCGGCAATCCCGCCTAACCCCGGTCCTGCCCTCATAACATTTATCACCACAACCGGCAACTCACACCCTGCCAAATAAGACATACCCTCCTGTTTCAAGCTCATACCCGGGCTGGATGTAGAAGTCATAACACGTTTTCCGGTTGTAGCCGTACCGAAAACCATATTAATCGCCGCAAGTTCGCTTTCCGCCTGAATGAAAGTGCCGTCAACCTGAGGCATTCTTTTAGACATATAAGCGGTTATTTCATTTTGAGGCGTTATGGGATATCCGTAATAATATCTGCACCCCGCCCGGATAGCCGCTTCCGCCATAGCCTCATTACCGCACAATAAAATTTTGTTAGACATATCTCATCTCTCTATTAAAGATTCCGTACCTTTTTTTGATCTTATCACAATCGCCCAATCGGGACAAACAGTCGCGCACATATTACAACCTATACATTTATCCGAATCCACACACCTAACATATCTGTTACCGTAATCATTATCCTTATCCGTCAGTTCCAGTATATTAACCGGACAAACATCGACACAATAGCCACACCCCTTGCACCTGTTTTTATCAGCACAGAATATATTCATATTACCCTCTGCCTCCCCAGTTCAGTTTACGACGTAAAATATCATAATACGATCTATCTCCAAAAGAAACCAAATTAACACTACCGTCTCCCGCAAAAACCTCTATACAGTCACCGCCTGATAGAGAAAAACTGGTCTGACCATCAACCGTGATTAAAACATCTTTTGCAGGTGATTTTAGTAAAATTTTTATAATTGAATCTTTATTGACAATCAATGGTCTATTAGTAAGAGCATGTGGACATATGGGTGCTAATTGTATAACCTCCGTATCAGGGGATAAAATAGGTCCACCCGCAGACAACGCATGAGCAGTGGATCCGGTCGGCG
>CAZFUR010000025.1:0-11755 GCA_964522245.1 uncultured bacterium
TGAGTATAAATCTGTTTTGCATGGGAATAAATCGGTTTTTTCTGCGTATATTGGTCTGGCAAAGGCGTATTTGGTGAAAAATAATTCTAGCAAGGCGGTTTCCGTATTGAGTGCAGGGTTGTCTGAATTTGGATATAATTATGTTATGTTGAACCAATTAGGAGTCGTGTACAGGAATTTGGGAGATTACGAAAAGGCTGAAAAATGTTTTCTGAAAGCGGTAGAAATGAACCCTAATTTTTTGGAAGGATATGGCAATCTGGCGATTATTTATTCCAATGAGCATAAGCTCGCTAAAGCCAGACATTTTTATAAAAAAGTCCTATCTATAAAACCAACCGATCTTTTTGCTAGGCAACAACTGGAAAAATTAGAGACTTTACGCTGATTGCTCGAATATCGCTTGGGTAGCAAGCAGATTGCGCAGACCATTGTGTATTTTTCTGGGAGCGACTTCCACTTTGAAGTGACTCGTTAAACTTGGTGTAATAGGAATGCCGTTTTGCTCTAAAGTATCAATAAAAAGATTGTAGGAAACGGGATTCAGTTTGCCGTCCGATAGAACTTTTCTTTCTATGGCAAAGAAATCTGAGGCGTTTTCTGTGATTTTGTCATTGATAAAAGTGTATAAAAATAGGTCTTTGATTTTTTTGGGGGAAAGAGGCGTTTTGTTTTTGCCTGATTTGTCAAGATCGGATAAAATTTCCTTTTTTTCTTTTAAAAATTTTGATTCTTTTTGGGTAATTTTGTTGAACAAGGCGATTGTTGCCTCTGAGTATGTTAGGCTGGGAGTATCGGTATATATCTGAAGTAACTTGGAATAAACCTCAAAAAGCAAATTGATTTGTGAATTATTTTGTATATTCTCTAAAAGGGCGGTGGCTTTCATAAGATAAAATTTTGATTCCAAAAACGGTAGTATAAAAGAAAATTCTTCCTTTTTTATAGAAAAATCTTGGTCGATAAATATCTTTTTTGCCTGATCAAAATCGGATATATTCGGATTCTTGGATAAAATCTGCGAAAATTTATCGATCAATAAAAGTATATTTTGAGGAAGACCTTCTGTGTTGATGGAGGAATCAATTGTATCAATGTGTAATGTTGAGCGTATCTCTTGAGACAGATCTGTCGGATTATTTTCGGTTATGAAACTGTTCAGACCGAGTGAGCGCAGATAATCTATCAGAAAAACGCCTTTGTTTTTGCCGTATTGTTTGCTGAGATACGAATCATCTATCATTTGATAGTTAAAACTATGCGATTGCGCCAAATCTACCAGAGGGCTATTCTTTAGTGCCAAAACCTTTAGATTTGATTTGAAATTCTCCTTAGATAAATTTGGATATTCCGATCGTAGGGCGTCGAATAGATCAGCCCCGTTTTTATAGGAGATTACATAATCGAAATCATCCGCATCCGCACCACGCCTCAGCAGACTGTTATTTAGCTCTTCTTTTATCTTGCCCGATGGCTCTCCTTTAAGGTCTACGGCTATTATTACGACATTTCGTTTTTCAAGTTGTTCTATTTCGTTGCGGAATCGTTTTAGGTTCTCTCTTATAGCAAAATTTTGCGGGGATAGGGGACCGGTTAGAAGATTTTTATCTATAAGAAAGATAGTTGGTGGTGAGGTTTCTCTCTGTAAAATATCGCTTAAGGCTGATACGGTTTCTTGTAATTTACGAATATCATCCTGAGAAGACAGCGAATCTGCGTAAACAGAGAAAGCTTCTACCACGGAGGCGGGAGTATATTTTAACGAAGTTGTACTCTCAATGATCTTATTTATTTTTTCTAGGTGCGTTTGTATTCCCGGTAACTTTAACAGATTTTCATGATTAGATATTATCATCTCAAGGGATTTATTCGAGATATCATCCAAAGTTAAACCATATAATTTTAGTATCGAACCCACAATGGGTACAAAATCGTGGTATTTTAGATATCTATCGTAGAGTTTTTGCTCTATTTGTTCGATGGTTTCTCCGTCAAACAGGTTTTCTGTCGGATCGGTTATATCTAAAAATTTACTGCCCAATGAGATTAATGTTTTTGAGAGTAGACCGTTTTCCCTAAGATAATCAAAATAGTCTTGTGGTATAATGATGTCGCCGTCTTTTGTCCTATGAATAAAATGTGTGCCTTTTATCGTATATGTTCCGGGCGAAGTAGGATATATATGTATCTTACCTTTGCCTAACGCTTTTTCCCAGAAAGAAACGGCTGTGTTTAGTGAGTCGACGGTTTTCTGTTCGGTTGGGTGGATTTGTTTGATGTCGTAAAGAGCATTTTTTAACGCACTTAGACGCAGACCTTTTAGTTTGGTGAAATCTTTACCGTGCAGGATATTTTTATTGCCTATTTTTGACCATGTATCGGTTATAAGGCGGTCTAGCTCGGCGCTCGGATAAACAGTCTGTATGGAGGCACTCGGTAAAGGAAGAGACGTTCTGCTAAGGTCGGATAGCATAATTGCTGAGCGGAATCTTTTTTTGTTGTACAGAAGATGTTCGGTGATTCTATTATCTATACGATTTAGATCGTGAATTGCTTGGATGGATCCGATTATTTCCGATCGCTGTTTTTCTAGGACTTGTCGCAATTGTTCTTGCCATGCTTGCAATTTTTTAGGGACTGTTTTCCCTTTCTGTGCCAACTTGTTCTGTATAGATGCGACAACTGCTGTTAAAGCCGGAAGTATTTGATATTGATTTATAACGGACATTATTTCGCTTATTATGCGATCATAATTTATCTCTGAGTCGGTTGACCATAGCGGATTAGCTTTTATAAGGTCTTCATGTTCGCGAGTAATAAAATCGATTGTTTCATTGAAGCAAAGTTTGTAAAAAAGTTTTAAAAGTTGGCGTTTTTCTTCGTCTTTATTACTCAAATTCGATGCTATATCTTCTAATAAATCTTGTTTTGAAAAAGCGATCATATGGGTTTTTTCGTGTATGATGGTTTGTTTTAAAGCTACGTTATTGATCTTTCCGCTGCTGTCTATATGATCCGGGTGATCTATGTTTACAAGGATCTCTCCTGTTATTGGATTTGCCAAACCACGAGCGTCTCCGTAGAAAAGATGTCTGCGATTTTTGATTATTTCATTCACATTCTCTTTAAATTGCTTGTCGGTCAAGTAGCGTATCTGAACGTTGTCACTTTTTTTTGCGATAGTGAGAGGTTTTTGGGGTTTTTCAATAGGAATAGAATCTAATCTCAAATAAAAATTTTGAGTCGATTTAGAAAAATGCGCTATTTTTGTCAGAAAATCCGATAAGAAAGAGTCTGATAAAAAAGCATATGGAGAATTGTTTTTTAAAGAGACCACCATATCCGATATAGTCAGAATATCCCTTTTTTGAGATTCATGTGTTACAAAATTAGCTAATTCAACAAACGGAAAATTTTCTCTCAGTGCTTGTTCTATACTGTATATATAATCGTCTTTTTGATCAGGGTCTTTTAGGAGGGATATTGTCATAGATGAAGGCAAAAAAGATCTTTTCTTCAGTTCGGAAATAAGCATATTGAATATGAATACGTTGTTGGTTCTAAAATCTTGCTTGTTGCGAATTCTAAGTAGGCTGTCCCAATTCCTTAAATCGGATATTTTTATATCTTTGAATAGATTTTTTAGTTTCTTTTCTGTCAATCTTTCTAAGTCTAAATCGTACGGGATTGTGTTTGCGTGTGATATGTCCGATAAACGTTCTTTGATTGTTTCTAAGGTATACTCTTGCTTAGAACCGGTTATTATAGGTCCGTCCATGGAAGTCGGTTTTAGATGCGGATGCTGTATTTGATCTTCTATAGAGTTAAAACCGTTCCCGTAAAACTGAAAATAACCACCATTGTTTTGTTCCATATTATTTAATGACCTGTTTATCGCCTCTATGAGAGACGGATGAAAAATTAGGCGTTTTTGTATATATTTTTCTGTATATCTCTTTATAAACTCTGCAAAAGGATATCGGTTTATATCAATCGGTTCGGCGGATTCTATCCACTCTATTTTGGATATATCGGGGATACCTTCTAGTGACGAGAAAGACGGATTTATGATATAATCATTCAGCTTTTGAGGCGAAACGGTCGTGTCGGTATCTTTGATGACAGGTTTTCCCTTGATCTCAAAAAAATCGTTTCCCCTTTTTTCTATTATGATTGAATCGCTAAACAGATTGATGTCTCCATAGGTATGTACGAGTAATGGGTTCTTTATAGAAAAAAGTCCGTCGAGGCTATCTGATAAATTAAAGCGAATTATTTTAGAGTATTTTTTGAGTAAACCTGAATTTTTGAGTTTTTCTAATAAAAATTTTGAATTTTTTGAATGACTGACCATATTGTATCTTAGTCTATTATAAAAAAGATTGGTTTGATCCAATTGCCTGAAATGATCCAAGAAATCTTTGGCGAACTCGGGTGTGCCTGTATATAAATTAACTATGTTTATTTGAGCAGGTAGTCCTGATAAAGGGTCTTGTTTATGTTTCTCTAAGAGAAAATTATAAAATTCCTGCGCTCCTTGTTTCGCTAGAGCTTTTTTATAAGATATTTTTGTTGTGGATTGTTTATTTTGCAATATTCTCACACGACTCAAAAACTCATTGAAGTTTGCCATAGGTATAGTATTGAGTGTTATGTTCTTTTGCTCTGTTTTGGGTTGGATGGGGTGTTGAGTAAATACCTGTTTATTAGGGAAAAGAATAATGTTGTCTTTCTTGCGGTTTTTCGAAGAAATTGTTTTATCACCTTCGTAGATGATATGAATTATCGAAAGGGATGGAATGGAAAAACAAGGTGTGAGATCGGGTTCTTTGTATTGTATAAACTCTTTTGCGTTTTTAATCTCTTCAAGAAAAGGTTTCATATCTTTGGTTGTTTTTTCCAACGAGGCGATTCTTTTGTGGATGTTTTTTGGCAATGGTTTGTCGTTCTTCTCAAAGTTTTTTGCGATTTCTTTATATTTTCTCAATAATTCATTGAATGTGCCGTATCCATTTATTCTGCTTATAAGTTGTTGTGTCACTTTTCTGTAATCTATATGTCCATCGGTTGAGTAAAAAGGATTATTTGAGATCTGTTCGATAATTTTAGGATTTAGGGAATCAATCAGATTGCCGGTCGTCAATTCATAGAAGTATAAAAGTATGTTGTAGCTTGTCTCTTTGTCAGATTCGATCAATTTTAGAAGGTTATCCAAAATAGTTCGGTTCTTATGCAAAAAATAAAGCGACCTCTCTTTTGTTATGGTATATAAAAGTTTGTCAGGATTAACAGAATTGTCTTGTGGGTCTTTGTGGAATCGGCTCTCTTTATTTAAATATATTTTGCCTGTTTTAAGATCAAAAAAACCAGATGGGTTATCGGAAACCGTTCTGCCTTCCTTTTGTAGTTTTATCAGTTTGGTTGTGTATTGAGATTGGGTTAGATATACCAGATTAAGTTTTGTGAAATCTATGATATTACCCGGTTTACCTAAAAGTTTTGTGGAGGTTAGTTGTTGTTCGTTGAATGTTATGTAATCCATTTCACCATGTATAAAAACAGGAACATCTTTGAGGGTCTTTTTGTAAAGATTTGAAAATATATCGGTAAATTCAGTTTCCGGTTTTGTTTCTATTATATTTGAACACAGTTCCGATAGCTCAGGGGCTGATGTGATATATTTTCTCGTATACCTGAAAAGCTCTGTCGGGGATAGAATTTGGTTTGTTTTTGTGACGGTATCGAAAATTTCTTTCGTAATATTGAAAAAGAATTTTTCATCGGTTTCGTAACCATTCAACTGGTTAAGAAATGACAATGCTATGCCGCGGTCTTTAATAGCTAACTCTGCAAATCTGTAAAGATCTAGCATTATTACTATAATTTCTTCAAAATCCTTCTCAAAGTCTAAATTTAGATGGTTTGTCTCATGCGGTATTGCAAGATATTTTGTCAAGAGCGGGTAGTTAATCATCTCCGCATTAATTTCTATTACCTTGTCTTCGCGGTTGAGATGTGCTGAATTTTCCATTCCGCCTTTTATGACTAACTTAGATGCGTCAGAGAATGTCTCAAATTCCTTTTGTATTGCCCTGAAATATTTGATAAACAGATCTGTTTGTTCTTGTGTGATATTTTTTGATGGAATCATAACAAAACTATTGTTGCCGGGAGTTCTTTGAAATTCTGCCAGAGTGGTCTCTTCTTTGTAGACGGTGGCTTGTTTATCTGTTTTAAGATATAAATTGCGGACGGAATCGAGTGTCGGAGTGACAAAATCGAGTGCCGGTATTTGAGTTAATATCTCGGGTGTCTTATCGATAGTGTAGAAGAACGTTTCTACGGTTTTTGGGTCTATGTAGATAGAATCTAACGACTCTTTTTTCTGTTCATTTTTGTTGATTAAGGGTTCAAAAATTATACTGATCGGGTTTGCGGTTATTTTTGGATTGTTACTGTTCATTAATATAGTGTATCCGGTGTCTCCCTTTGTTATGTCGGAATCCGCTGTGTTTATTTTTGGTGGTCTATTGTTATATCTTCCAAGTAGTTTTATATCATCGATGGCGTGCTTGTTGAGCAGTTCGTCAAGACGTGACTGTTTTACAGAGAAAGATCCGTCTTCGTGATAATCCAAATCTTCGGGGGCAAGCGGAACTACTTTAGAAACTAGATACTTATCGCCAATCTGTTTACCGAATATTAGACCGCCTGTTTGACTAAAATCGTCGCCAAAAAATAAGGTTGTTTTCTCTATTTCTCTCCAAAATTTGCTCGGCAGGTCCGGCGAGAGCCATGTTAAGGTTTTTATACCGTTTTTTGTGGGGGCGTTGAGAACAATTGTGCGGTTGTCAGGTTTCTCAAAAATAGCTGTGGAGTATGCTTTTTTAGGAAAAAATCCGAACATCTGTTTTTTTAGAATATCGGTGTAGTTTTCTCCCATAAGCAGGGACCGTTCTTTTTGAATAGTATCGGTCGTTGATTTTTTGTCCGGTTGTATCGTCAGAACGAAACCTTTATTACCGATTAACGGTTCCTTTTTAAAAACAAAGGACGATGTCAGATTGTTGGGAATATTTGCTGTCAGTTGAAATTCACCGTCAAAATCTTTCGTTTGAGAAGGCAGTCTGTCTAAGATAAAAACCAAAGATGCGAAGTTTATAGAAGAAGGAATATCTATTTCGACGATGTTGTGCTTTTCTAAAAAAACTTTAAATTTATCGGTTAAAGAGAGTTTTCTGATATCTTTGATCGCACTCCAACTGTCAGATTTGTAAGCGAATAGACGATTTGCCGCAAGCAGAACTTCTGCTTTTGTGGTATTCAAAGAATATGTGGCATCCAGATTTATGGTCAATAGCTGACTCTCCATCATGGTTTTTATGATGTTCAAGGCAACAGATTGCTTTTTGCCGATCAGATTTATCAAATCGTTTTCTGAGATTTTTTCTCTGTTCTGAAAGGCGGTGAATATTTTGTTTAGCTCAATATCTGTGTAATTCTCATATGACAAATCCACAACTTTTCCATCAGACGGTGTAGAGTATATAGATAATGGATCGCCATTGATTTTTAAAGTTATAAGTTCGTCCGGGTCGACAAAGAGCATTTTGCCCGTCAGCCGTTTTCGTTTTTTAGACGATAGCAGATTCCGAAGATAAAAGTTTTGGTGATCTATCGTTATCCTTAAATCAATATTGCCGTTTTTACGTATCAGAGAAAAACCGTCGAGATTAGAAAAGTTTTTATCGCTCCATATCAAGATTTGTTTGATCTTATCCGATAATTCAGATAGCCTAGTTTCATTTAATCCGCCCATGAAAAGAAGTTTTTTGCTGTCTATCTCTTGTAGTGATCTTTTTAAACCTTCCGATGTGTATAATGTTTTTAGTTGTATCCTGAATGCGGTTGTTCCAGTCGGATCAATTAAGGCGTTGGAAGGAGGAACAAGCCTTGAGGCAAGCGATAACATGCTTTTACCGGTCAGTTGAAAATCGGATAGATTGTTCTCCAAAATCTTCATAAAGGGGTCTTTTATGTTAGTTAATAATTTTATGTATGAGTTTTCATCAGACGAACTTATCGTTTTAGGGGTTATCACAGAATAAGAAATTCCTTTTTTACGCATCAGATCACATATTCCATCTGTGTGAAACCCACCGGTATACAAGATACATTTTTTTAGATTTTTCGATCTCATTATTTCTATGGTATTTTCTATCAGATATTTGTTTCTTTGTTGTGCGCTAGCATAGTATTCTTTTACATAGAGTAGGGCGTTTGATAAAAATTTTATATTGTGGACTGTGTCTGAAAGAGTACCTGTTTTATCAATATTTTCTAAGAAGACGGTTAGATCTTTTATATATGATGATGTATTTAATTCAGTCAGCTCGAGGCTTCCTTTGAGAGAAAGAGATAAGCTAAACGCATTCTCTAAAACTAAAGTCGATTGATAAAGAGAATCTAGCCTCTTTTCGGTATCATTACTGTATAAAGACTCTTTTATTAACTTTACGCATTTGTCTACTTCTAAGAATAGTTTTCTATTGTTGACTTCCCTTAATTTCTTTGAATAGCTTACAAATTTAGTGAAGTTTGGATACTCATCTATTTCTACAAGAAGGTTGTCGCATTCGTTTAATATGAATTTGTGGTATTGCGTCGGAGAAATCTGTTGAAATTTGTATTTCATCTGAATATTTAGTATAGACTGCTTTTCTTTTGATGATGAATAATTCATCAGGATTTTGATAATCTGTTCTCTCTCGTTTTCCGCTTTTGTCAAATCGAAACTATTTTTTATTTCTAAAGCTTTTTTTAAGGCTGATATGTTTGGGTAATGGGTGTAGTTGATTCTAAATTTATCTATATAGAGGTTTAATGAATCAAAAAATCTGAAAACAGAAATTTCTTCTCGCTTGAATTTTTGATATTCAGAGTCAAAATTAAAAAGGTCATCAGAAAAAAGAGATGATTTTTCATTGTCTAAAATTTTTTTCAGGTCTTTTGTTATCTCGGAAGACTTTTTTCTAAACGATAACGATTTAAAAAACGCATTGTAATTCTTTAGATATGTTTTAGCGTTTTCGACACCTATTACGGAGCAGTCGTCAGGGGTGAGTATGCGCAAGTATTCTACACCGTTGATGGAGCCTTTTTTTAAAAACTGCAATGTTACATCTTTTTTTGTATTGTAATCCGGAAATGAAGTTATGTCAGATAGATCCATGGGCGAGGACGCTCCTTCCATGCAAATGAGCGAGAACCGATATTCTTTGATCAATTTCTTGAATATTTTGTAACTGTTCAATTGGGCTTGAAAATTACAGTGAGCGTCTTTTATATGTACAATCCAAATATCACTATCGGCTTTAAATTCTGAATCAATATGCCCCAAACCGCTTATCTGCTCTTGTGTTAGAAAAGCGGAAGATTCGGTTTGCGCATTTACGGAAAAACAACAAAATACCCACACACAAAATAAAGTGATTATAAACCTAAAAATATACAATATATGGACCCCCTAAATATTAGCTTGTAATGTTCAAAAAATTCTACTAAAATCGTGACTGTGATTATTGGTATATTTTACCATATTTTTTTGTTCTGTAAAATCTTATGATACTTAAACGTGGTTAATCATGTCTGAGAGGTGAGTATTGGGTACAGACTTTATCAAGAGTTATTTTTTGGTCTGTGAGAACGTTGTTAAAGACGCAAGGTCGGGTGCGTTATCTTTTATCAATATAAGGAGTAGATTTTTTGTAGAATCTTTTCCCAGTAATCTTACAGGTTTGTTTGTTTGCGCGGGGTTTCTATTTGACGATGTTTCTAAATATCCTGATGGGCTTCTGACTCAGCTTAAAATTATCTCGCCCGAAAACAAAATTATTCTGGATTTAAAACAAAAACTTTTGTTGGGCAAAGACGAGAAATATAAAGGATGCGACTTCATTTTTAATATAGAAAGGCTGTTGGTTGATGACCCCGGGGTATACAGAATTCAACTGATTGATTTTCCAAATGAAATTATTATGGCGCAGACCAAGTTATGGATTGATTTTCCTCCTATTCCTCAGATCCCGAAACGAGATAAACCGGAGATCGATCAGTTACTCAAACGTAAAGATATCATCAAAAAGGTTAGATCTGCTATACGTTGTCCTAAATGTAAACACGAGAAAACTTTTGAACTTCATCTTGAGCCTGATCCTATCAAACAGTTGGAACAGGAACTGGGATTTCCCGATGATTTGGTCTATCATTGCGAGAATTGCGGTAAATGGCGTGTCCATTTGGGAAAAATCTTGTTGTTTATGACAAAGAAGCTTGGACAAAAAGTCCGTCCCAATTAATCTGAAAGGCGCAAATCGAGTAGATGCATAAATTTGCTAAAATTCTAAGAAAAGTACCTTTGTTTTCTGATCTGACTGTTGACGAGATAGAGGAGATAGCCCCTCTTTTTAAGTCGCATAAGATCCGCAAAAACAATACTGTTTTGAATATAAATGAAACGGGCGATACTCTGTATGTGCTCAAATACGGACAAGTGAAGGTGGTTATCCCTGATGAGCTTGGAGAGAACGATCAGGTTTTGGCTTTTCTGGGGTTAGGTAGCTATTTTGGTGAAATGTCACTTCTGACGGGTGAACCGACCTCTGCTGCGGTCAAGACATCTTTGGATTCGGAATTTTTGATTCTAGAGAAAAATCTGTTTATCGATCTTCTAAAAAAATATTCAGCGTTGTCCTACAAAATAAGTATGATTCTCAGCTCCAGACTGCGTAAGAGAAACATATTGGAAAATTCCGCTCCATTGCCGGATAAATTGGCGATTTTATCGGATTCGTCTGTAAAATCCTCTGTTAATATCTGTTTTCTTTTGAGCTTCTCTTTGTTTTTGGAAGGTTTAGACAGAGTCTTAATTCTTAGTTTCAGCAAACCTGACGGGCAGAGTATTGAAGAGTATGGTTTCCTAGAAGTGAAAGAAAAATTAGACTCTTTTATTGCTCATCACGATGTAGAACATTTGCTTAAAGGAGTTAAGGGGACTCTTTTTCAGTATTCGGGTGAAGCAGTGAACCAAAAAGCGCGTAAAAGAATAAAAAAACATCGCTATGGTCTAAAAAATGACACGTATGATTATTCGAGCGGTGTCTATTTTTTACAGGTTTCGTCAAGCGGCGGTGATGTTCTCGTCGATACAGTTTCTCCTTTATTGGGGTTGCTTGTGCAGATGTATGATATTGTTCTTATGGATATCGGAGAAGGAGTGGATGCGTTGTCCGCGAGAGCGTTGTCTCAAGCGGATGAGTATCTGTTAGTTGGCGAGAAAAACCGTGAAAGCCTTGAACGTATGAAAGAAACGTTGGACGGTTTTTCGAAGATGGAAAATAGGTGTTTCGATAAGGTGTCGTTGGGGTTATTTAAAAAAATGCCTATACAAAATTCTCAGATAAAAGAGATTTTTAAGGATGCTTTTGTGGATATTACAAAATTTTCCGTGGAAGTGTCGGAATTGCCAAAAATAGATCGGTTGATATCGGATGACGGTTCTTTTTTGCATAGTGATGTGGGGAGGATTGCACGGAAGATTACGGGCAGTACCGTAGGAATCGCTTTGGGAGGAGGTGGAGCAAGGGGATACGCTCATATAGGTGTTTTGAAGGTATTTGAGAAAGAAAGATTTCCGATTGATATTGTTGCGGGAAGTAGTATGGGGGCATTGGTTGGCGCAGTATACTGTATGACC
>CAZFUR010000026.1:0-11475 GCA_964522245.1 uncultured bacterium
ATCCACTACAACCTGTCTGGTCAAAAAAAGAGGTGAACGCCAATCTTATCGGATTGAGAAAAAAGATAAAATCAAGAAAATCCCAAAACATGATCTTACCTATGTTATTCAGTCATCGGGTGAAAGGTCTGAACTGTTGTCTAGACTTTTGCTGAAAAAACAGCTCAATTCCGATCTGTCCATACACAAAATAGAAAATATTTTTACACAAAATATCAGTAATCCGATTAAAATCGAAAAACGACCACCGTATCTGCTACTTACGGATGCTAATCTGCTTTTGTTCCCTGACGCTTTAGACTACATAACCTATGAGGCGAAACGACAGGAAAATGAGCCTTTTTTTCGGATGGATTTTCCTGTTTATGACAAGTTTATAGGTAGGGTCGACACGGGCGTTTGTCTGTACAACAGAAGATATTTAGATGAATTTATTGTTTTTTTAGATAAAAATCTCGAAAATAAAGAATCGTTATCTTTAAAAATAGATCAATTCTCTAAAACAAAAGGTCTGAAGTATATAAATACGGCTCATTTTATAGTTGGAAAACGCAACTATTTTCAGTCTTATAAAGATTTGATCGACAATTTTAAACAATACAAAAATGATGAGAATCTTGATAAATTGATCCAGATTCTTGATCGTAAAAAAAACGAAAATATTGATGATCTAGATTTTTTTGTCGTAAACGAGGTCTTGAATCGTCTGCGAGACGGTCTTGAGGCAGACGGCATTTTGGAGAAATACAATATTTCTGAGAAATCCCCGATTGACGATCGTCTATCACAGATCGTAACGGAATCTTTATCGGAAAATATGATTATGAAGAAACGCTTTTCTAGGATATTGAACTAAAATTCTTTTTGATACGACATATTTTTAAGATACTTCTTCATGTTTCTGTTTATATTGGTAGGAAATTTCTTCGATATATGTATTTAGCTGTTTGACCTTTTTCTCTAACTGTGCTTTTGTTGATGGTGTGATATCTTCTTGCATGGTTTTCATGTAATGAACACGTTGTTTGTGACACGAATTGATTATCTCTCTTAATGCTTTGTCTCTTTCAGCGTTGTTGCCTGCTTTTTCAAAAAGATAGGCTACCAGCTCTAAAACCTGACATACGACATGATCGCTCAATGTTTGACTTTCAGTACAATATTTCTGATAATACTCCGCCGCTTGATTCATCGCTGCCGATTCAGAACGCGGTACCCATTGCCATATGGTACAGCAGTTGCCTAGAATAATTTTATCTTCTGATTCGGATTGTTTCTTTATCGTGTTAAAATGAGATAGAATCTCCTCCGTCCTTTTAGATAATTGAGTAGACCCACTGTCTAAAAAAGCAACTAAACCTTTGATTTTCTGCATATCCTCTGATTCTGAAGAGTCGAGAAAATCGTTTATTTTCATATTTAGTGCGCTAAAAACCCTCAACTCTTCCATCATTTTAGATATGATTCTGTCTACACCGTCTTCGCAAGATTTATCTTCTACCATGTCTTGTTGTTCCCTGTACAACCATGACAGACGCAAATAAAGTCTTGCCAGAAGACCATAATTCGCGGATACCCTCTCTTGTGTCAATAAGCTGTGCTGATAAAAAATCGCCAGAATCAGTCCAAGCGACGCAATAGTGTGGGTTCTTGAATGAATATCGTTGTTGTAACTTTTGGCTATCTGAGCTATCAGTCTGCTTTCGTAGCCGGTTAGCTTCGATACCCTATCTTTGATAAACCGAACCTGATTGCTCGATAAAGAACTGTTTTGTTTGACAAATGATTGACTAAAATCGGCGTAATTGCAAACAGGACAAATTGTTATAGAGTACAACATAGGGTTTATATGTTGCCAGTCGCTGTTTTTCCATTTCCATTCGCTGACGTACTGATCTTTTTCACGAGATACGGCATAATATTCACCGCTGGTCTCGCTTATGAAACTGATCGAATCGCTGGTTTCTTTACATATCGGGCAATATATCTTTTTGGGATAAAAAACATTCATAACCAATTGACCTTCCGTTTATACCCCGTTATATCGTCAAAAACAGCTATATTCTTTATGAAAATTTTGATAAAAGTAAATTTTTTTTTTATGGAACATATTGATTATAAGTTCGTTAGGTAAAATAATGTTATGAAATAACAGATTTTCTTTTTCTGTATGGTTTTTTGTGGAATTTCAGGTTTGGATTTTGTTTTTTGTCATCATTTTTGATATAATACTTGGCATGAATAAGTTTTTTTTGATACCTAGATTATTGTGTTGTTTTATCCTCATTCATACTGTGGTGTATGGGCTTGAAAAGTCTTCGCCTTGTGAAGGTGATATATATATCCCTGATTCTTGCGGAATCATAAAAGATTCGTTTGTCGCAGATAACCCTGAATCTACCGTTATATATATTCAAGACAGCCATACAAGCGTATCTGCTCAAAAAAACCTTGTGCGGATTATCCGCTTACTGAAAGATCAATACGGGGTCCGTTCAATTTATGTAGAGGGGGCGTCGGGTGTAATCGACTGTTCCGAGTTATCTATTTTTCCGGATACGAAGGTGAAGAAATTAGTATCAAGTTATTACCTGAAAAAAGGTTATATAGATGGTTCGGAATATCTGTCTATTACTGAGAATTCCGATGAGAATAATCTGATCAGAATTTATGGCGTGGAGGATAGGGAATTATATTTAAAAAATATGCGGGCGTTCTTGGGTTCACAAAAATATGGCGAACGTATCAGTGGGTTTGTGAAAGGTATCCAAACCTACATCGATTCATTAAAAGAGCGTATCTACTCTGATGAGCTGTGTTTATTCGATAAAGCTACAAGATCTTTTCATAATAATAAACAGGGATTCATAGAGTATTGCCGTACCGTTGCAATGGGTGCCACGAATAGTTCGGTTGGTTATGAAGACCTTAAAGATTTTTCGATGTTTATAAAACTTAATAACCTTGAGAAAAAGATCAATTTCAATCGGGCAGATACCGAACGCCAGTTGGCTATCCATACATTATCGGCTCTGTTGACAAAAAGCGAAGCGGATGATCTGTTAAAAAAAGAGTTCAATTTTAAGACAAATAGTATCTCTTTGAGTGAGTATATACCTTTTTTCAATAAATTATCCGAACGTTACAAATTTGATCTAGATCGGTTTCCTGAGTTTGAGAAGTTCATGGATTACGTATTGTTATATCTTGATATTGATCGTGACAAAGTGTTGTCTGAGGCGTTTGCCCTTGAAGACAGAATTTTTTCGGTATTGATGACCAAACCCGATCAACGTAAACTGCACCGTGTGTCTAAAATTTTGGATATATTATCTAGATTCGAGAAATTGCAGTTATCAAAACCACTTTTTAATCGCTATAAACAGTATGTTGCCTTATTCCCGTTCAAACAGATAGATGCTTTTTTAGCGGAAAAAGGTGATCAATACAAAATGCCTTATCTTCCCGATGTCGATTTTTCATCAATAGTTTCTTCGGTCAAGAGTTTCGAGGAATTTTATACCGTGGCTCAACTTCGTGAAAAAGCAATGGTTGAGAATATGATCGGGGCGTTAAACAAGTCTACCGAAAACAGAGTTGTTTTGATAGCGGGCGGGTTTCACAAGAACGGTATTTCCGATCTACTGCGCGAGAATAATTTGTCATATATAGTGGTGACTCCCTCTTCCGACGATAAATCTGAGCTTATTCCTTATCTTTCATTATTGAACGATTTTAAAACCCCTTTGGATCGTTTGATTGGTGCAAACACAAGCACTCTGAAAGTTGCGTCATGGCTTGCCATAGACCCCTTGATTCAGGGAAACAGAAAAACAGTTATGCTCAAAAAAATCAAGACTTTGCTCAGTGCCACAAAACTTTACAGCTTATATACCGAAAACCTCAAAAAATATCCTCTCCTTTCAACCGATAATTCACTTAGGCATCAGGTTGAGTCTAGTCTGAAAAATTCAATTAACAAAATTATCTCGCAAGCGGGTTACGATAATTTGCTGACAGTTTCAAACGTTGAGATAACGGAAGACGGGTTGTCTGCCAATATCAACTTAATGGAGTCAGGTCAGGTTACACAAGAGGTCATTTCGGTTCGATACGGCGATAACGTAACCGATCAAAACAAAAAGATCACCGATCATCTTCTGGAGTACATAAAATTAGATACCGGCATTAATGAGGAGTTTATCGATTCATACGCCAGTCGGATATTCAAAGGAGAACGATTTCTAAAGACAGCGATCATTTTGCGGGAACTGCTTAAATCAGACCATGATTTCTCATCGCTTGCTAAGACTATTGTCGAAGAAGAACCTGATACTGAAATTTCGCCTGATGGTCAAAGGTTGATTCTGTCTGAATTGTCAGATGCGGGGGTCGTAAAATCGCAAGGCGGAGTGTATTCTCTATCAACGGATAATTCTATTCGTTTCAGTGTATTGTTATTGACGAGTTTGTTATCTTCGGATCGTACCGATTTTTTATCGACGGGTACGGCTGTTGTGGATATTGCCGAGTTGCCGACAGGTGTCCGTGATCTTAATCCGTCTTTTTGTTCCAAAATATCTACATTTATGCTCGATACATCCATCTCATTGCCGTTATTTATCGAATCGATGCAGTCTATGTATGAGCGATTTGCTAACAATTCAGACACTCCTGTAAAATTGTCTAGTGAAACGAATGGTGTTAAGATTAGTCTCATATCAATATCTCCGAATGATGACAGATCGTTATTGCACATCTCAAAAATTTCTTTCGGTCATATTCCTGTTGCGACGGAAACTACTGCTATTACTCTTTCACAGCCTATTGCTTTTGATGATTCTTTACCGTCCGATACAGATCAAAACGAGAAAGAACTGTTTTTAATGGCACAGCTTGGAGATAGGGATGCGGAGGAAGCTCTTTGCATAAGGTATCTAAAATTGGCTTTGTTCATAGCGAAAAAGAGGTATAAAAGATCCGTTGCTTCGACTTTTCATAAAGGTTTGGATTTGTCTGATTTTATTTCTTGTGCTTCTTTGGGGCTTTTGAAAGCTGTGAGAAATTATGATCCGTATGTAGGTGTAAAATTTTCCACGTTTTCTTATAAAGTTATTAGTAATGAAATAACAAGAACTTTGTCATCTAATTCCAACTTATCACTTTGGTATGACAAGAACGTTAAAATTGTTTTGCGTTCTATCAGTAGTTATAAAAAAGAGTTTGGTGTTTCTCCTTCACTGAAAGAGTTGTCGGGCTACATATTTAAAAGTGAAGGAATCTCTATTGGGGAGAAACGTATTAAAGAGTTATTGGCAATGAGTAAAACAACGGACCAGTCGTCGTTTCAATCGTCATCGTTTGCCGATGATGATAAAGGGCATTTTGCTCCTGAGAATACCGTAGCTAGTCAAGACCGGCGCGCAATGGTTTATGAACAGTTAGAGAAAAATAGTGAGCAAGAGTTTGTAAGGTATATAATCTCATTTTTAGAACCTATTGATCGGGACATAATTATCTCACATGAGTTGGATGAAAATCTTACAATGGAGGAGTTAGGAAAAAGATACAATTTAACAAAGCAACGTATAGAACAGCGTCGAGTGGTTGCTCTAAAAAAGATGAAGCTTTTAATAGAAATGGTGAATCTGATAGGCAGAAAAAAAATGGATGAATTTGGACAAGTCGTTTTGTCTCAAGTTCGTTCTATTCCTCTTAGGCAACAGGTAATTATGAGGTTAATCTATCTTGATGGACTAACAAGAAAAGAATTATCGGCTTTTTTTAATAATATGTCTAAATCTGCTCCACAAATTATGGATACTTCGTTTATCAATTTTCTTAAAGATAAGATTGATGTGTATTCGGATTCTCACATAAAGTCTTTTTTAAAAGAAAATAAATCTTTCTGGAACGTTTTTTTTAGGAGGTTTGAGGAGAAAGATTACGAAGAAATTGGGACGTTTCTAATAAATCTCTTCAAAGATAAGGCTGACTTAAATATTTCTGACATTGCTCTAAAAACAATAATTGACGGTAATGATCTATCGGCTTTTGAGAAGGAGGTCATTGTTTTAAGATATTCACAGAATCATGACCTAAAAACAATAGCGGATGTTTTTTATGTACCTGTCGAAAAAATTGAGTCTACATTATCTGATATAACCGATAGACTATTAGGTCAAGTGCGTTCTAAATATTCGGGATATTTGCGACAGCAAGCAAAATTATCCGATCTCCTATCTGTGGCTTTTGATGAGATCCCAAAACAGGAAATGTTATTTGATTCGATAGCGTTTTTCGATTATTTTAATTCGGATTTGCTTAATGGTAAAATTTCAGGACGTCAGAAAAAAGAAGCCGTTCAAAACGCAATTTCATTTTTGCCAAAGACAGAACAGCTGGTTGTGAAGTTTGTTCTAGCGGGTAGATACGATCTTTTATTGGATAAAGCCAAACAGATAGGCATGTCGGAAAATACGATCAGATCACAGGTGCTTGATTTTCTAAAGCAGGTTGGTTCAGTAATAGAGTTTAGTTATCTTGCCAAAGACGAAAATATAAAACAGGTTGGTGCGATAGTGTTTGAAGAGTTTAATAAACTTCCTGTTCGTGACCAAATTGTTCTTCGTCTGCTGATTATTGACGGGGCGACCTTTGAAGAGATAAAAGATAGGTTTAATATTGCGTCCGATAAAAAGGTTAATAAATTAATTTCTGACGTAAGAAGAAAATTTTTGGCAAATGTTAGAAAGAATATGGAGGCTGATGTTTTTCTATGGAGGTTCAGGAATTTTGAGACGATCTCTTTGGATATGTTTTTGCGTTCCGTGTTAACGGACTACGCGCAAGGAATAGCGGAGGTTTTAGAGAAAATAGTTACCGATGAATTGAAACTCGATGTCTCGCCTGAGAATCTCAAATCGATAGCCGAAGACTATAATTCTTTTCTAGATAAGCAAGAACAGGAAATATTGAGATTACGCTATGTGGATGGTTTGAAAGTAGATGAGATAGGCTTGGTTATCAATGTTCATCGTCAAAGCGTCAGTCATCGACTTAGGGCAATTAGAGATAAAATCAAGAGTGTCTTTGTTGTGCGTGCTAACATGATGCCTGAAACACGTTCATCGTTTACAGAGATCTTATTGAAGGAACTCAATGATTCAACTCTGAGAGAACGTAAGTTTTATCTAGGATTGTTACATAACGGGTTTTTATCTAAAGATGTAGAGACAAAATACGGTGTGTTCAAAGAAGCAGTATCCAGAGTAAGAAAAAGAGTCACATCAAGGTTGTATGGTCTGTTAGGTGATAACATGGAGATAGTAAGTTTACAAAAAGAGTATGGTCTCAGTTTTGAACAAATCATAATGGGGCTTATTCACGATATCCCTAATAACAAATTTTTGGAGGAAGAAAAGATACCACAAGATCTTGTTTCAGTTGTTACGCAGATTCTACCGGATACGATTAGCTCTGAGTATAGCGACAAACAATTGCGACAGATTTCGCAAGACGCTCTTCTGTTTTTAGATTCGCAGACGAAAGAATATCTAAAACTCCGATACATCGACAAGATGACGTCTAAAGAGATAGCTCAGTTGAAAGGAAAAACCAAATATGCCGTAGACAGAATTTTTTCTGATAAGATCAATCTTTTTTTGAGGGTTTTTTGTGACGTTTATAAAAAAATAGGTACCGATAATTTATCGAGGGTCCGGTTGTTGCTTGCCGAATCGATGATGGATTTAGATATTGCCGATCGTCATGCGCTAGTTCTGTACGCTTATGATGATATTGATTACGAAAAGGCTGAGGAGTTAATAAACAAGAAAATCACACAACCCAAAGCACGGACTAAATATCTAAGACGCCTGAAAGATCTTCAGTCACGGTTTTTAAGTAGGTTGACATCGTCGCAAGTGAAAGATATTTTTGCGGGTAAAACAATTTCTCTAGAATATTTTCTAAAAGGGCTTAAACATCAGGTACCTAGATCGTATTTTAAAATTCCGGATTCCGTAGCCACAGAGTCTGATTTAATATATCCCAGTGAAAAATACAACGATCAGTTTCTGAGAAATGTTTATTCCAAGATCGGATATACCAATGAGCCGACACAGTTTCTCTTGGCGGAGATGGCGGCGATACTTGATTCCTTAAAAGGTGTAAAACTGGAAATAATAGAGATGGCTTTTAATCGAAATATGTCAACAAAACGTATTTCTGAGGAATTAGAGATTGATCTTAAAACCGCTAAGTCTCGATTGCGGTCTTCCGTTGATGCGGTAAAAAGGGCTCACAAATTATATCAGGTATTTACTCCTAAAGAACGCTCATATCTACGGTCTAAATTATCGGATACTTTAAAAAGTCTAAATTTTTGGCAACGTGCCATAATTGTTTATCGATATTTTGATGATCTTTCCTTGAAAGAAACGGAAGATCTGCTTGGCTTGAATAAAAATGATCTTATTACCAATGCTCTCAAAACGATTAGTCGCAGATATGTGAAGAATCTGGATGATAAAGATCTGAGAAAAAAGTTTGAAAAGAACAATGTTAAGAACAGGTTACTCGGTTATTTTTTGTATTCGTTGAGGGCTCAGTATGCTCGTGGTCAATTCCTTATACCGGAGCTGGATAAAGATCTATTAATAGGACAGATTAATTCAGTGCGGGATTTAAGAGAAAAATATCCTAGAGGCGAATTGTTGGCTTTATATATGAAACTCAACGAAACATTTAATTCACTGGCTTCCTATGAGAAGAATATTTTGTATCTTTATTATTTTCAGAAATTTTCCATAGATCAACTACAACAATTTTTCGGTGATACAATTACGACCGATAGGATAGAGGAAATTACAAAAAAATTGCGTGGATTATTTTTAGAGAAACTGCGTTCTGCTAAGATTAAGTCGTTGTTTGAGAACAATTTTGACGAATTTAAAATTTTCTTCAAGCGTTTGAATAATAATATTCCATTTGAGTTTTATACAGTCTCATCGGAGTTGTTTGAATCGAATACTCCATCTAAGGCAATGACGAGTCAACCGGAAACGGTCTATACTCATAAATCGGTGAACAAACTTTTTTATGAGTTTGGTTCGGCTGATACATCTTCCATGAAAGATTTTCTTAACGGGTACAGATCTTATAAATCTGTTCTGCCCGATCCGATTGTATTGGATAAGAACAGTTTGTTCAAGAAATGGAGGAATTCGCCCAATTTACGATCAATGCAAGAAGAGTCAGGGTTGACGATGAGGGAAACCGTACTTTTGCGTACTATTCTTATCAAAACTGGATATTTCCCGTCCGCTCCGTCTGATCTTGATATTTTTGTGCTGGATATTGATTCGTTTGGGTTCAGTCAAGATTTACCATCGTATAACATTTTTTTGAGGAATGAGTTTATAAATAAAATACGGTTTTTGCAACAGGCATACAAACTAAATAACCGTTCTTTTAGGATAGTTTTTTTCTCTCGTTCGTTTGATCTAAATCAGATTGAGTCGTTTTTCGGCAGTTATCTTTTCAATGCGTTAAGGAATGGCAATCATAATTTTTACGACAAAGAGATATTCAGTAAATTTAAGTTTGTTGACCAAGAAAACATCAATTTCTTATCATCTTTGGAGGGGGACTACGGGGTAAGCAATGTTAATTTGAAGGTTTTTTCAAATTCTCCGTCCATTATAGATACGGCTCTTCTTTTTGGTGCGGTTTGTTCTGATAGGTCGGGGAATGTTTTTGATGCTTTAGATGTTTTTGCCGTTATTCATCCAAATGCTTCGGCTGATCTGCCTATTTGTGGATCTGATTTGAGTTTACAGGATATTGTTGATAGAGGTCGTAAAACATACTATGCCGTATCTGGCTGTGAATTTTCTATAGCAAAACCTATTCAAGAGAATATCAGCAAATATTCTTTGATTGATCGTTCTCTTTGATTTTTTTCTCTTCAATCCGAAATCTGTTTTTATTATGCGAGAAAACATATTATCGGTGGTCTTTAGCGATGAGATCATCTTATATTTGAGTTTGACTGTGTCACAGTAGCTTTGCTGCGACTGATGCTAATCTGCTTCTTTCGCTTTGAGTCAGTCGTACGTGACCGAATAGTTGTTCTTCCTTCATTTTGTCGATACAGTATGTCAGACCGTTGCTGTCGGAATCGAGATACGGGTTATCTATCTGATAAGGGTCGCCGGTTAAGACCATTTTGGCGTTTACGCCTATTCTTGTTACTACTGTTTTAATTTCGTGTGGTGTTAGGTTTTGTGCTTCGTCGACTATTATGAATTGTCTCGGAATGCTTCGACCGCGCATATATGTTAATGCTTCAAGTTGGATTATTTCGCTATCTATGAGTTCTTTCATTGATGGAAGTCGGGTATTTTTGTTATTGAATACGGTCATGATATAGTCTAAGTTATCGTAGATAGGTTCCATCCAGTTTTGCAGTTTCTCTTCTTTTGATCCGGGCAGGTATCCTATATCTTTGCCTAGTGGCATGATCGGTCTTGTTATGAGTAGTCTATTGTAGACTCTCTTCTCAAGAACCATATATAAGCCGGCCGCCAATGCCATAAGTGTTTTTCCCGTGCCGGCTTGTCCTACTAAAGATACTAAATCTATTCTAGGATCGGTCAGTAATTCTTGGACAATTTCTTGTTGGGGATTGCGAGGGGATATCCCCATCATCGATTTTACTCGGTTTTGTATAGGATACAACTTATCTGTTTTAAGATCTTTTTTCACGATTATATGTTTACCAGGTTTATTCTCTTCCTCTAATATTATAAATTCGTTTGGTAATAGAGGAGAGTCTTCTTTTAGCTCTACGGGTTCCGATAGGTTTTGGGGAAAATGTTTTACAATAGATTTTCTCCATCCCATATAGAGTTCTTCTATGTTGACTTTTTGTTTTTCAAAATCGTGTGCGATCAAACCAAGCGAGCTTGCTTTTACACGTGCATTGATATCTTTTGATATAAAAATCACAGGTGTACCGCCGTTCCTTTTTTGTAATGCGTAGGCGGTAATTATTAGTCTATTGTCTACCGTATCTAAAGGCAGTCCCGCATTTTTGAAAGACTCATAGTCTACGGTTGCGATGATTGTCAGTGTGCCTCCGTTTTCAAGAGGTACGCCTTTTTGTATATCGCCTTTGTGGCGAAGCCTATCTAATGTTCTTATTGTTATGCGTGCGTTGCGTCCTTTTGTGTCGTTGAGTTTTTTTAGTTTATCTAACTCTTCTAAAACTTCTATCGGCAAAACCACAATATTGTCGTCAAAAGAGGTTAATGCGTCAGGATTGTGTAGCAGGACGTTAGTATCTATTACAAATAATTTTTTCATAAAACACCTCTTTTTGGTAATGGTATATTTATCATATCGGCAAAAAGGATCTTCATTAGAGAGTTTTTTAAGGCATTTCGAACATGTAGTCGGGATGTTTTACCG
>CAZFUR010000027.1:0-11461 GCA_964522245.1 uncultured bacterium
TCGACACGATAAAACCGCTCAAATAGTCTGGATAAATGTCTCTTTTCTATACCGCAACCGCAATCGTGGACACTGATCACGCAAAACTCATCTTCAGTCACCTTAACATCCACAACCGTTCCCGAATCGCTGTACTTAACAGCGTTGTCGACAAGATTCACTACCGCCTGTTCAAAAAGACGTGTATTTAGTTTCAGCACAATATTTTTATCGCACTTCAAGTTTAGGGCAATTTTTTTGTTATCCGCTTTACCCTTACAAAACCTGATTGCCGATTCGATAGCATCATGCAGGTTTGTATCCAAAAACTGTATAGATTCGTCTTCGACGTCTCGCTCCAACCTAGATAAAGTCAAAAGGTCATCGACTATCACGTTCAGTCTGTCTACATGTTTTAGGACAATATCCAAAAACCGTTTTGATTGATCGGGTATATCCAAATTTTCATCTATCAGCGTCTCGACAAATCCCTTAATGGAGGACAATGGCGTTTTTATTTCATGAGAAACGTTGGATACAAATTCACTTCGCATTTTCTCAAGTTTCTTGATTAACGTTATATCGTGCAGAACAATTAAAGCCCCGAATTTCCTGTTGCCGGACCGTTTCAGAGCAGTTCCCGTCAATTTGATATAACGCTCTTTACCCGCCACAATAAGTTTCATTTCTTTTTCGATAGTGACATTTTTCGTCAAAGTCTCCCTGATAACTTTTTGTATTTTTGACGGAATCATCAGGTCCTGAATATGTTTACCTCTAACATCATTCGTATCTATCCCGACCATTTTTAAAGCTGTTTGATTGACACTTATAAACCTCTCTTCACTATCTACGGCAATAACACCTTCTATCATGCTGGAGAAAACCGCCTCAAGCTCATTAGATTGAATAGTAATGATACTTATCTGCTCACTGATTTTCTGAGCCATCTCATTCATAGCCATTGCCAAAGAAGCTATCTCCAGCGAATTAGGCACGGGAAGACGCAAGTCAAAATCACCCTTGGCAAACCTATTAGCACCGTTTTTAAGTTCTTCCAAAGGCAATACAATTCTACGGGAAACGAAAAAACAGACTATCGAAGCCAAAATAACAACAAACAATCCCCCCAAACCTATCCTGAAATATATCTTTTTTAAAGCCAGATCCAGAGCACTAATCGGCACAGACGTTCTGACTACAACACTGCCTCCATTCAAGTTTAAAGGTATCGCAGTATACATCATATTTTGTTTAAGGGTAGAACTGTATCGGATACTCATGCCTCCTCCACAACTCAACGCCTTTCTTATTTCCGGTCGATCGGCATGGTTTTCCATCATTTTCGGATCTTTCAGCGAATCGGCTATAACCTTGCCTGAATCCGAAATTATGGTCAAACGTGTATCCGACCCCGCCCCCAGTTTATTTATGTTTCTTTTCAGTTTATCCGTATCCTTAAAATCCTCCGATGTAAGCCCCAAAAGGTTTGCTTTGGAGAAAAGTTCTTTTTCCACAGACCGCAGATAAACTTCCTTAAATGTTTTGGAACAATAGTAAACAACCGCTCCTAAAGAAATAGTCACAATCAAGACATACGAAGGTAACAATTGCCACAAAAGTTTTTTATTTTTTATCATATTTTTCTCTTTACTGTTTAAATCGATACCCAACGCCTCGGACGGTCTCGATATTTTTGCCGTACCCGCCAAGTTTCTTGCGCAACCCCGCAATTTGCACATCCACCGACCGATCGGTAACAGGATAATCATCACCCCTTATGGCATCGACTATCTGGTATCTAGAAAAAACCCACCCCGGGCGAGCCGCCAAAATTTTCAGGATATGAAATTCCGTAAACGTCAATCCGATAGATTTACCATGTATAGTAACATCAAATTTGCCCTCATCGATAATCATATCGTTAATTTTTATGACAACAGGAGCGCCTTTTAGTTTTTCTTTTGTTCTACGTAACAACGCCTTGACCCGCGCAACCAAAACTTTGGGGCTAAACGGTTTTGTGATATAATCGTCAGCACCCACTCCAAGCCCGATTACGATATCCGACTCTTCCGTTTTCGCAGTCAACATTATTATTGGGATATGACAGATTCTCTGGTTACTTTTTATCAATCGGCACAGTTCCAACCCACCGATATGAGGCAACATTAAATCCAGTATGATCAGATCCGGCAACAACGACTCAACCATACCGATCACATTCTCCCCCGAAGTCGCCGCAGAAACTTTGTATCCTTCTTTTGCCATGTTATAGCTGATCAGTTCTATAATATCTTCTTCATCATCGACCACAAACAGGTGTTTTTGAGCCATATCATCCTCCTTTTCAAAATACACTTTAGCTGAACAGCTCATATTTTAACAATAGAAATATTAACACAATATTGTCAAAATATTAGAAATATGTTAGCGATCAATATTTATTACAGATCTGAAAGTTCATGAAAATCGTCACGAACCGCGACAGGCGAAAAAGGTTTATCACTCACAATAGATATCTCTCTCCATTTACCGCCCGAATACCGCAGATAAAAAATAAACGAGAATATCGAGAAAATACCTATCATAACCGACCAACTTATCTGCAAAGACATTCCGAACACTTTTAGCGATAAGAACAACACAATAACCAACACCCAATGCAACGTTACCGATATAAACATTGCCCAAAAAGTGTCACCCGCTCCTCTAAGAGCCCCCATAAAACAAAGCATCATAGCCTCAAGCATAACGTAAAGAGATACAGCCCTTATCATAAAAACCGCAATAGGTTTTGCCTGAATAAACAAACTATCCACCCCATCAGGTCTAAACAGATTAACCAAAGTTGAAGAAAAACAAGAAAACAGAATAAAAATTATAAACGAATACACAAACCCTATTTTCAACCCCGACATAGTAGCCCGATGAGCAGTATCAGGCAACCTTGCTCCCATGTAACGCCCCACCAAACTGGTTACACCGATCTGTATCCCCAATAGGGGCACAAAAGATACCATTTCCCAATTAAACAAAATCGTTGACGCAATAGAAGCTACCGCCCCCATCGAGTGAAAGATCATTATTATCAAATCAAAAGCCAACAGGTTCAAGAACATCTCCAATCCCGCAGGATACCCGAACGAAAACAACATCTTCATCGCACTCCAATCAAACCGCAACGATTTGAACACTCCATATTTCTTTCTATTGTTTTTATTAACATACGCAAACAAGAGGATAAGAAAACCGATCCCCCCACCCAATATTGTACCGTAAGCCGCACCCCTTATCCCAAGAGCAGGAACCCCAAACTTACCGAAAATCAAGATATAGTTTACAACAATATTAATCACCATCGCGCTAAAAGAAGAAATCATAACCATTCCGGTGTGCCCGATACCTGAAAAAAAGGCACTCAAACAGTTACGCAACAGACTGATTATCACAGCATACAAAAGAATATCAAAATACTCTTTTTGCGGTTTTATCTGTGAAGGAGTTATTCCGACAACATCAAACAAACCGTGAGCCAACGGACGGCAAGACAAAATTATCGGATACGCCAAAAACGCTATTATAAATGTCTGAGTCATAATCACCGCGCACCGATCTGTCCTGCCCGCTCCTAAATGTTGAGCGACCAACGCCGTAGCATACCCCGTCACCCCCAAAAAGAAAGTCATCATCATAAAAGTAGTCAAACCACCGCCCATAGCGGCACTCATCAATTCAGGTTTGAGATGGGCTAGAAACATCCTGTCGGTAAAAGTCATCATAGTATAACAAGCGTTTGATACAACCATCGGCAAAGCGATAAACATCATTTCTCGAATACCGCCTTTTTTATGAATAGGTTTATATTTTTTACTGCTCATAACGGTTATTTGATCTCCACACAAGCATGCAAGTCAAACGGATTAGTACGTCGGGCAAGAGAAAAAAGGTATGGATAATCCTGTTTTAAATGTTGTATATGGCTTAACCATTGAAGGAGAAGAAGTTTATAGGCTCGTTTTATGTCACCGCACAAATGGATTTTGTCTTTATCTGTCAATTTATTCAGGTTTTCTCTATACTCCAGTTCCTCCGTCAGATGAAAAACAGCCCACAATAAATCTGTGAAAGATTCATGTTCAAGAAGATTAGGGTTTTCCAGCAAATTCAAAAGAAACGATCGTTTCTGTACCAATATTTTTTTTATTACCGATAAATCCGCTTTATTTATATCGAGTGAATATTTTTGTTCATGGAAATTTTTGTATGTCTCCTCGAAATCTTTTTTCGACCAATTCTCACCGACAAGAAGTTTTTCTCTGTTACAATCCGCACAGTTATCTAAAGGTACAATTTTCTTGAGCAATTCAGTCCCCACCTCACTAAAAAAAGCTCCTATAACCATGTTTAATTTCTTGAACATCGACAGTTTTTCTCTGTAATTCAGCAAATTATGTATGATCAGCGTGACCATCAGAACTTCAATAAAGACAAACCCTATATCCCCCAATAGATATATAAATATGTGATGAGCGTCTCTGAAAATAGCGTAGTGAACAAGAAATACGATAACAGACAATTCTATCAAAATAAATCCCAAAACCACTTGCCAGTTTACAATCTTTTTCATAAAAAAACCTCTCTCAAAAATATTTTGTAAAAAAATAATATCCGCTATACTAAAACGAAAACAGATATTATTACATAATTATCTAATTTTTTTATCTTTTTAAAATAAAAAATATATAAAAACATCGCCAAAAACGAGAACAAAAAGATATGTTTCTCTTCAAAAAAGCTATACCTTGCAGACTTTTTTTATTATGCTTTAGATAAGTTCTTCTCAAAAAAACAATTCAGGCAAAATTATGAGATCTTTCTTTTACTTTTTAGCAATAATGTCATTTGCCATATTTGTATCTATCCCGCTTATGGACGCAAGATACCTGACCGGACACGACCCCGCATACAACTTAATGCGACTTATCGAGATACACAACCTGCTCTCATCAGGTGTTTTTTTGCCAAAATGGGCACCCGACTTGGTATTCGGATTCGGCTATCCGATTTTCATTTTTTATCCACCTGCCTGTTACTATCTTGCAGAAATATTCGTGATTCTAGGAACTGGATTCGGTATCGCCATAAAACTTGGATATTTTCTAGGATTTTTGTTTGGCGGATGGTTCTTCTACAAAATCGGTGAACGGCTCGGATCAAAAAAGTCAGGGGTTATCGGTGCCGTTTTATTTTGTTATGTTCCTTATCGGTTGGTAGATGTGTATGTACGTTCAAGTTACTCAGAGTTTATCGCAATCAGCATTGTACCGTTTATCATCTGGTCAATATTGAGTTATCACAAACGCAACAACACAAAGTATTTGCTATTTATGCTGATCGGATTATCTCTGCTCAATCTGACGCACACGATTTCGGCGTTTTTGTTTTTTCCGTCTGTTTTTCTTATATCAGTGGTTCATAAAAAACAAGATACGATACGATTTATCGTTGTGTTTGCTCTGTCTTGCGCAATCACATCCTTTTTCTGGGTACCCGCTTTGGCAGAGCAAGGGAATGTTAATTTCGCATCAATAATAAAGGATAACTTTTGTTACAAAAACCATTTTGTTTATCTATCCCAATTTTTTTCTCAGGCTTGGGGATTTGGATTGAGTGTACCGGGCAAAAACGACGGTATGCCGTTTCAGATCGGTTATCCTCAAATAACCGCTGTTCTGCTCTGTATAACATCAATCTTCACGGATAAAAACCGTTATAAAAAACTATCTATTTTATCTGTAGGATTGATTCTTTCGGCAGTTTTTCTGATGACAAGTTCGTCCGCTTTCTTATGGGACAACCTCAAAATATTGCAGATACTTCAGTTCCCGTGGCGGTTGCTGATGGTTGTGGGGATATTTGCATCGTTTTGTGGAGTTATCGGCTCGAAAACATTGTTCGATAAAATCGGCAACAGAAATCTAAATAGAATTTTTTTTATCTTGTTCTTGATTTTGATAGTAGGTTTTAACCAAAGATTTTGTAAAACAAAATATATCGACGATAAAAATTTCGAGTCCCTTCTGGTCAAAAACATCAACCGCCTACCGCTTCCGGATGGATCCTCCACAATAATGCTTGAGTATCTCCCCCGATGGGTAAAAGTATTACCCCAAAAATTACCCGATAGAAAAATTGAGCCTTCAGCAGATATTCGGATACTCCGATCAGTGATCGGACCTACAAAATACGATATCGATCTTGTTGTAAAATCCCCTAATGTTTTGCGAATCAACACATTTTATTATCCGGGTTGGAATATTTATCTAGATGGTCATCGAGTCAAACCGATTGTAGATAAGAAAATGGGTACAATGAAAATTTATATAGCCCAAAAAGGCAAGCACCATCTAAAAATAATTTTTCAGAATACAGTTTTAAGAAACGCCTGCAATATTCTATCTTTACTTACCGTCTTAGCGACGCTGATCCTTTATACATGCCTCAAATCGTCTGGCAAGGATAATCAAAAAAAGTCATAACAACATGATGTCAAACGGATACGACAAATACGCACTATAACGTAATTTAATGTAATATTTTGCGATAGATAAATATTTCTCGCAATTTATCAAAAAATGTGTTATTCTTGACACAATCAAACTGTTATGTATTTTTTACTGTTAAAAGAAATGGAGTTTTTTGTTATGGAACACGAAATAATGACGATACAGGAAGTTTCGGAATATTTAAGAGTTTCCGAGCGAACTGTTTACGACTGGGCAATAAAAAATATGATTCCATGTGGAAAGATCGGCACATCGTGGCGGTTTAAACGAAGTGAGATAGAAAAATGGGTAAATAGAAAAATAACTCCGGAACAAAAACCTGTTGAGACACCTCTAGTGTCTCTAGAGAATATCCTTGATAAAGAACGCATTGTCCTGATGGAGTCGACAAACAAGGAAGAGGCTCTTTTTCAGATGATCGACCTGATTGCCGCATCGTTGAAAATTGAAGACAAAAAAGATATTACTCAAGGAATTTTTCAAAGAGAGAAACTGATGAGTACAGGGATAGGACACGGTGTGGGTGTTCCGCATATTCGCCACCGTTGTATAGATAATCTGGTTATCGCTGTGGGTGTCAGTAAATCTGATATAAAAGATTACGAATCTCTAGATGGTGCTCCTGTACGGATAATCTTTATGATTGCCGCAGGGGAAGACCAACACACATCATACATAAAAGCTCTTTCATCTATAAGCAGAAACATAAAGAACGAGACTCTAAGAAACAAGCTTTTGGAAGCGAAAGACACTACGGAAATATATAATATCTTAACATTAAAAGGGTAATTGTGATGGAAACTATTCATTCGGGAGTACTCATACTCCTTGGCGTAGGATTATTCGGCGGTGCATTGGGAGCGTGGGTTTTTCAGAAAATTCGTTTTCCCCAAGTGATCGGATACATTGTGATAGGTATATTAATCGGTGACTCCGTGTTTAAGATAGTCACTCAAGCGGACATAGCGCATCTACAATCATTTAATTGGTTTGCTTTAGGGATAATAGGATTTCTTGTGGGTGGCGAACTAAAAATAGATAATTTCAAAAAATACGGTAAACAGTTTTTTTCTATTCTTTTAGGGGAGGGATTCGGTGCTTTTCTTTTAGTCGGAATTCCGTCGACGATTTTCATATTTTACATGACAGGTTCTTTCAAGATATCTTTTGCCGCAGGAATAGTTTTTGGTGCTATTTCTTCCGCGACCGATCCCGCGTCTACGGTTGATGTATTGTGGGAATATAGATCCAAAGGATTGCTCACAACGGCACTTATCGCCGTAGTGGCATTAGATGATGCTTTAGCGATGGGACTATACGGGATAGGAACAAGTATAGCAGAGATGATATCCGGTACAGACATATCTTTCTTGAGAGAAATATGGAAGATTGTATCAACCCTGCTTGGTGCTATACTGATAGGTACGGCTTGCGGTTTTTTATTAAAATTCATCATATCTTTTTTTCATTACCAGAAAGAGAAGATGCTTGCTTTTGCGATTGGTATGCTTTTGTTAATGATCGGTTTTGCGAATGCGTTTGATATAGATGTTATTCTTGTGACTATGACGATGGGTTTTGTCATCATAAATTTTTCACCCAAGAAAAGTCAGGAAATTTTCAGGTTAGTCAGGAGTTTTTCCGCACCGATATACGTCATGTTTTTTGTTCTTGTGGGAGCAAGATTAAGTATTTCCAGTATGCCATTATGGTTATGGGGAATTGTCGGGATATACGTTTTGGGGCGTAGTTCCGGTAAAATGGTGGGTGCTTACCTTGGAGCGAAACAGGCAAAAGCGGATCTGGTGGTACAAAAATATATCGGGTTAGGTCTTTTTGCCCAAGGCGGAGTGGCTATAGGGTTATCGATCATGGCGAGTCATCATCTTGCGGGAATGAATGTAACGGATACGATGTCTTTGGGTGACATGATTATTTTTGTGGTTACGTCTACAACGCTTATTGTCCAGATAATAGGTCCTGCTCTGGTAAAGTTGGCTATTCGTCTAGCGGGAGAGATAAATCGTAACGTTACGGAGAAAGATATTATTGATTCGTTACACGTATCTGAGGTTATGGATAAAGAGATCATGATTATCAAAGAAAATGAGAACGTAAGTTTTATATTTAAGCTATTCTCGTCGAACGATTTTTTCATCTATCCCGTGGTTAATCAGGATAATCGGATAGTGGGAGTTATTACGCTTGAGAATCTGAAAGATATTTTAAATGCTCAAGACTGTTGGGACTGGCTTGTGGCGGAAGATGTTATGATACCTATCCAAAAAATTGTCCTACCCGATTCCGCTCTACAAGAAGCGACGGGGATGATGGAAGAGGTCGGGTTAGAACAGTTACCTGTGGTTGAAAATCTGGAGAACATGAAACCGATCGGGATGTTGGATATCAGAAGGACAAAGAAGATAGTCAAACAGGAACTGATAAAACAACAAACCGCTTCCTCAAACTAAATATTTCAATATATCAACGTGTAGGGAATAAAAAATTTGTTCCCTACACTGGCTTTTCTCGCTCCATCCACACAACTATTTTTATCTCGCACAAAAATCAACCGAAAAAATACGCAATCACAAACACCCCGATCATCGCAAACATAATCGCCACCTTAACAACCGCCCCCACAACCATACCGATCCAACTGCCCACACCGACTTTACCCGCCTGCAACAGATCTTTTTTGCACAAAAGTTCACCCACAACCGCCCCCACAAACGGACCCAAGATCAGACCGACAACCCCAAAAAAGATTCCCGCCACGCTACCGATCATAGCGCCAAATGTAGCCCACCAACTTGCCCCCGCCTTTTTCGCACCCAGAGCCCCCACGACAAAATCCAACACCACCGATAACAACATCAATCCCCCCAATACCAAAACCGACAAGATTCCCACCTTCTCAAAATTATCGATCCAAGCCCCGATCAAAAACCCAAAAAACGCCACAGGTATCCCCGGAATGGCAGGCAACACCACACCCGACAAACCAATCAAGACCAAAATAAAAACCAAACCCCACCAAAAAAAATCCATTTCAATCCTCAGATCATTTCACTCAGTACAAAAATCCATTCTTGCAGGAAACAAAAAAATTTATTACCTGTTCTAAAAATTCTAATCCTCATCTCTTGCCAAACTTTTTTGACCGATTATTTTTTCGATACCTTTTATCGTGTCCAAAAATTTTATTCTTACCGTCTGCCCCGCCCTTCACAATCAGATCTTTTTGCTGTTGCCTGCCTTTGAATGTTTTCTCCACAAAAATTTTCTCACCACTGAACGGATCTTCTTGCGTCCAATACATCAAAGCGGAATACGTCGACGGCAAAGGCGTAAACACTTGCACCTGTTTGGGTAAAAACCCAAGTTCTCTAAGGACAAAATCTTTCAGACCACGCATATCCGACTGACTACACCCCGGGTGAGCAGCAATTAAATAATAGGTAAGAAACTGTTTTTTTCCATCTTTATTCACCAAACGATTAAACAGTTTTCTAAAATCGATCAGAACATCTCGGCTCGGTTTACCCATAAGATCCAAAACATTCGATTCAGTATGTTCAGGCGCAATTTTCATCTGACCTGAAATATGATGATGGACAAGTTCCCGCAGATAATCCACTCCATTTTCATCATCAGCAAGGATCATATCATAGCGCACACCCGATGCGACAAAAACTTTTCTAACGCCGTCCAACCGTCTCAATTCCCTCAACAAACCGATCTGTTTGTTATGGTTTATTTGCAAAGAGTCACACGTTTTAGGGAAAAGACACCGTTTATCGTAACAAGCCCCAAACTTTTGTTTTTTTCGACATTCTATCCCATACATGTTCGCCGTCGCACCGCCTACGTCTTGAATAATCCCTTTAAACATCCGATTCGATCTAAACTCTTTCGCTTCAGAAACGATTGATTTGCTACTACGCCATCTCACAGTTTGCCCCTGATGCACAGCGATAGAACAAAAATTACATTCTCCATAACAACCCCTGTGAGTCATAATCGAAAACTGTATTGTATCCAAACAATTAACCTTTCCCTGTTTTTGATAAAACGGATGCTGGTCTCTTTCATATTTTAGACCGTAAACCCTATCCAGTTCCGATACGTTAAGATATTGTTGGGGAACGTTTTGGATAAGATATCGATCACCATGTTTCTGAGCAAGAGGTTTAGCCGTATGAGGGTCATTGTTGTTATAAAAATCATGAAACATACGAGTAAAAGATTTTTTATCCCTCATAGATTCCTCATACGACGGAAGAGCCAAACAACCGTCGGGGATTTTTTTAGAGATATAACAAAGTCCTCTGATGCCCTTCACGTCCCTCCCGTTTTTTAGCGAATCCGATAATTGAAGAACAGACCGATCAGCCATTCCGTACAACAGATAATCCGCTTTTGAATCGAACAATACAGATTTTCTTATCTTATCCGACCAAAAATCGTAATGAGCGATTCTCCGCAAACTCGCCTCAATTCCCCCCAATACAATCGGTCGATTACTTTTAAAAAACTTTTTTATCAAGTTCGTATACGCAATAACGGCTCTATCGGGACGGCGATTATTTTCTCCACCCGGTGTATAGTCGTCTTTTTTTCGTTTACGCCCTATTGCCGTTCGGTTTGCCACCATAGAATCGATACATCCACCCGTCACACCCCAAAACAATTTTGGTTCACCCAATCTGATAACATCATCTGATTTAATATCAGGCTGAGCAATAATACCGACACGATACCCCGCATCTAACAATATTTTGCCAATCACGGCAACCCCCACAAACGGGGAATCGATATAGCTATCTCCAGTAACCAGAATGATATCCAAACAATCCCATCCAAGATTTTCAAGTTCTTTTTTTGTGGTTGGCAAAAACAATTTTATTCTC
>CAZFUR010000028.1:0-11221 GCA_964522245.1 uncultured bacterium
TGCTCAACTGCGACACTCTGTACCGTTTCTTTCGCTTTGCCGGAGTTATCAACCATACTCTCTACTTTACCTGTATTATCGATGATTTGCTCCTGTGCGTTCAACAAACCGCCAACCAAAACACAAACCGCCAATACAGCAGACCCTAAACACCATTTTTCGAATTTCATTTAACAAAAGTACCTTTCTTGATTTAGATTTTATTCCGACACGGGACGGATTGTAAGATATATCAGACAAACATTCCAGATTTTTTTACAGCATCCTGAGATTTATTCTCATAAAACCTCACTATTGCGTCTACGGCAAGGCTGATAGAATCGTATTTTGTTAAAACCGTTTTCATTTTATCACAATTAGCTTTGTAATCGGAATCGTTCACCACCGACAGGAACGCCTTATATATCTCATCGGGGACAGCAGAGTCTTCGCCAAACTGTATCCCCAGTTTAAGATCGGTTATCCTGTCCATGTTCCACTGCTGATCGTTATGTGTGGCAATACCTATTATCGGTTTTCCGTAAGACAACGCCTGATACAATGTACCTTGACCGCCATGGCATAAAACAGCAATAGCATTGCTAAATGCGATATCTGAAGGCAGATAATCATAAACATAAAAATTATTCGGCAGATCAAAATCAACAGCTTGTTTACCGGTAGTCATTACGACGGGAATATTTTTGTCGACAAAAGCATCGATTGCCAGTTTAATCATTCTTGGAGTGGCCGTACTGCCCAAAGTTACATACAAATAAGCCCCGTCCGGCAAAGATATTTTTTTGTTACAGGTTATCGTTTCGCTTTTGGCGAATAGGGGTCCTATGTACTCAAAATTATCGGGCAAATTATCCGTTGGACACAAATCCGGGATATCAGGCATAAGATTGTAGTCACCCGTCATCTCTTCCATCAAGTTTCGCAGTGATGATATTTTCAGTTTTTTTCTCAATTTATAGAATGGTGTACCGCGACAAAACATCATCAATTTTTCTCCGATAGGCGATATTTTCTCCATAAATTTCAGTCCGAATATTTTCCGCAACAACATTTTCTCGGAAATAGACCTAAATATCGCATAATACATCGTCCACATAGTATTGATTATAGCTACATAAGGCACACAACAATATTCCGTACTAATTTTCAAAGTCCACCTAAAATCGCCTAATACAACAGCAGGGTTTATCTTTCTTATACACTCAACTTCAGATTCCACACTTTTTTTCAGCAAATCAGTGTTATAGTATCTGCACATGGCGTTTCTTGTGGCACGCATGGTGTGGTCGGGATCGTTGGTAAAGACAGGATGGCGTTCAAAACCGTACCGTTCCAACAGATCCGTGTACCTGCCGCTTGCGGCAAACACCACTTTATAGCCTCTTTGGCGCAACTCTTTCGCTATCTCTACACAACGCAACAGATGTGACAAGAAATTAGCGTCTGTTACAATTAAGATCGGTCTCAAATGAAATGTTTCCTGAAAAATAATTTAGTTAACTCCACAAAGGATCAATGATAACCTACTTAAAAAAAGATGTGAAGCATAAAAAAACAAAACATCAGTAAAAAAAAATTACATTTTAATCCCCTTGTTTGATATCATCGTAAAATCTACCCGCTAAAAGAAACGGTTTTTGTATGAACAAAGAAAATATCGATAAAAAATTCAAACTTCCGAGGAAAAATCTATTTCTGAATAGAACAGGATTTCTCTTATGTTCGTCTCTTTCTCATCCAATCTTCATTATTTCCATTATAACGACAATATTCTTACTATTATCTTTCAAAACCTACGTGACAAACAGCGAAGGTTTCTATAATTATCTCTCTTTCATCTGGAAAAAAACGACGATACCACCATACAACAAAATATCCACAGACAGCTCACCCGGTATTTTGCTTATTCACTACATATCATACAATTTATTTGGATTTAGTATCCGGTTTACACGGCTGATCTCTCTTATCGCAAATATATCCGCCACAATAATCATCTATCTGACGGCACGCAAAATATATGATAAAACCGCAGCTCTTTTTGCGATGACCCTTGCCGGATTATCGTTAACTTGGATCAGCGTAAGCAATCAGTTTGAGGCTCAACCTGATTCGTTCATGATTTTTTTCACATCCTGTGCTTTTTTAGCACTCACCTCTTCAAAAGATATCAGGTCAGACCGCCTCAAATACTTATATTTGTTGATAACGGGTTGTTTTATCGGTTGTGCCGTCATGTTTAAACAGACCGCAATATTCAGCTTAATCGGATTATTATTGTATTGCCTATTTGATACCAAAACCACTTTCAGGAAAAAAACCGTACTTTTTGTTTTGACAGGTTTTTTACTGATTACGGCTACATTTTTAGCTTTGATTTTTCTGTTCTGGACAACACCAAACCTGTATTTCAGCAATGTATGGTTGTCGTTTTTAAAACACGAGCAAGTCTCTATTTATAAGAAAATGGCGTTATTCTTAGATACATGGCGTTACTCGGAATTCACGTTTTTTTATCCTCTGATATTTGTTTTTATTATTTTCAGAAAAAAGTTCACGGCTTCCTCACTGCCCTATTGGGCTATTTTCGCATGGCTGGTCTGTGATTTTATCGGAGTAAACGCATCAACTTTTTTATGGGGGACCAATTACAAACAGATAATTCCTTCTTTATCCATAGTCTGCGGGATATCTATCGGATTTATAATAAACTCTTTTACAACCGACAACCGATACGAGAAAACGTTTCTATTGAAAATTATGGTTACCGTTTTGATTCTATTTATACCATTTAGAGAACTATTTTTTTACTCATCTGTCAAAAATGCCCAGCACATCAGAGAAAAAGATTTTTTATTCGCAAAATGGATAAATCAAAATATCTCTAAGAAAAACCGCATATACATTTTGAGTGAAAAAGCCGCCCTAATCCGAATGATCGCTCAAACGATAGCCCCGCAAGACCGACTGCCAGATGTAACAGCAGAACTATCCCCCCCCCAAAAAACAACCCAATTACAAAAAAATTTTCCAAAATTTATCGCCATTTCTCCGGAAAATCAAAATAACGATTGGTTGACAACTATTTTGGATCAACAATACGAATCGATACCACAAGAAGAGATTTTTGAGAATAAATACGGTTTTTTAATATATATAAAAAAACAGACTGAAAAACATAGGTTCCATGAATAATTTCAAGAAAAAAGACAGATTTTTTAAACTACTCACTAATCCGCTAACTATATTGGTCATAATATTTGTCTACACAATGTTAGTAGCATTCAGACAAAAAATGGCGATTGACGAAGGGATATGGAATTACGTCGCAAGAATGTGGTTGTACTTTGATTTACCCCCCTATTCAGGCAGTGTTGAGAATAAAACACCCGGTATTTTTTATATTTTCGCATTATCAAATTATCTATTCGGACTGAATGTATGGTTCCCCAAAATGGTGGAAATTGCGATAAAAATGTCAGGCGCATATATGGTTTATCTAATAACAAGAAAACTTTACGACCGTACATCCGCCGTATTCTCCATGTTGATATTCGGGCTAATAATGTCTAGCGGATTGGTTGATGCGGTAGCGGTTTACACAGAAAGTTTCATGATATTTTTTTCCTGCTGTTCTTTTTTCATGCTCATATCCGCCCAAAACTTTAAGAGTAAAGGCGGTTACATGTGGGGTATTTTTTTATCCGGTACAATGATCGGTTTTGCGATCGCCTTCAAACAGATCGCCTTGGCGACCACGCTATCGCTTTTTATTTTTTACCTGACTTTGAATAAAGAGTTACGTTCCCGATTCAGAAATCCCCTAAAAGATTGTTTCGTAGGATTAACAGGTATACTCACCGCCACAGCTATAAGTATAGTTCCCTTACTGATAAGTGGCACCGATATAAAAAGTTACTGGGAATGCGCATGGCAATTACTGCTATATTCCGGTGAATCAGTCCGTCAACAGAGAGTGTTTAAGTTTATGAACGCATGGAATCATCCTGAGATGTTATCGCTGTATGCTCTTTCGTTTCTATTTATGGTTCACAGGAAAAAACTTATCATGAGAAAAGTGCCTTTTTGGGGATTGACGGCATGGCTCTTTTTTGATTTTCTGGCGGTAAATGCGTCGGGTAAATATTTTCTACATCACATACAACAACTAATACCCTCTTTATCGATATGCGCCGGAATAATGATATCTGTTTTTGTTCAAAGCAGACTGATCGATGAAAAGATCAGGAACAAACGTATCCTGCAGATAATTGTATATATAATATTGATTATGACGCCTTACAGAACGATCATAAAATACACACAACAAAAAACCATTTTTTTTGATCAGGATATACATTCCCGCAACCTAAAAGAAATCGGGTTATGGATAAAAGATCACACCATTACCAAGGACTACGTGTTGATATATTCAAGAAACTGCGCCGTAGCTCAAGTTTACTCAGAGCGAAGATCACCGAGCAGACATTTTTCCAGAATGTTTCTTAATTCACCTGTTTTCGTAGATGAACTAAAAAAAGATATCCGTAAAAACAAACCAAAATATATTCTGATAAAACAATCCGCCGAATACACAAAAGGGTTAAGAAGACTGTTAGCAGGCTATCGTTTGGAATGCGAATTATATAATCATCTGATCTATATAAAGAAAAACTTCAAAATAAACGCCAAACAGAATTGACAGGTCGGGTAAATTTAAATCTGTTATACAAGTCGCACACGGGAAACAGTATCAACAGAATCAAACCGCACATCACATACATACCCACCAACCCTAAACCGTCTCTAAAAAACACCTGTCCGCAAAATGCGAATATATAAAGATGTGCCAGATAAAAGAACAATGCCGTTCTTCCAAAAACCAACAGAAAACCAAAATATCTGCCGATATATTTCTCCCATTTCATAAAACACCACAAAACCAACAAAACCTCACCGAGCGTAACACAAAGATAACTAAAACCGGGCGGATATTTGTTGATAAAAAACAGAAGTCTCCAATCCCCCCCGCCGTAAGGACGGATATTGCCAAACCCGCCAGTTATTCTGATCAAAAAGAAAAGCACCAGCAATACCACCGCTCCCCTCAACGCTCTTTTTGAAGCCAACTCTTTATTTTTCAGAAACCATTTTCCAAAAACCATACCGATTCCCGTTATGCCAAACCAAGGGATGACAGAATAGACAACTTTCACCGCCCCCGTCTGCCCCGGAATAAACAGTAACCTCAATATGATCGGATATTTTTGAGCGTATTCATTAAAATCAGGCAAAAACAGATGGATAAACAAAAAACTCAAAAAAGCAACTACCAAGATAATTTTGTCGCTAAATCTGATCAAAACAGAATTGATTATCAACGATACCCCCAACGCAAACAAAATACCAAAATAAAACAGCACCTCGCCTGTTTGAGCAACCTGTCTACTCGGATTACTGTAATCCCAGATAATGTTAGCAACCGTCAGTTGCAAAACAATCAACAAAATACCCCTTATCACAAAATACCCCGTAACAGCCCTCCGAGAGACACCTCTTCTCAATCTTGATTCGGAATAGAAAACCATCCCCATTCCCATAGAAAACAGAAAACCGCTTGCGCATATATGCCCTAAAAACCTTGTCCAATAAGGCAACCCCATTTTCAATTCAGGGATAACTCCACCCCAGATTTCAGGGGGAGTGATTATAGACGTCAGAAAAATCTCCGCATGACGGGTAAACATCAACAACATAACCAATGTACGCAACCCATCCAACGCCAGCATTCTTGAATACTTTTTTTTGTTCTCGGCAACCATTTTTCCCTCTAGAAAACCTGCAGTTCGACAAAACAACTATTTTTAGTTGACCTGTAACAACCTATAATAATAGTATCATCTATGATCTTTACACCACAAACTAAATTATACCGCAGATGAAAATTCATAATCGTATACAAAGACTCGCTCATAGATTTATCGCAGACAGAAGATACAAATATTACGATATGTTCACAAAAAACCTGTCTTTAACAAAAGATCAGCTAACAGGTCTCCAAAACAGATATATTCAGCAAATAATAGAATACGCTTACAATCATACGACTTATTATAAAAAACTGTTAGATTCCGCTCAAATAAGACCGTCTGAAATAAGATGCAAAGAAGATTTAAAAAAAATACCTCTTCTGACAAAATCTATCATAAAAGAAAATATTGATCTGATAAAATCCGACGACCGTCACTCAAAAAATTTAATCGAGATAACTTCAAGCGGATCAACCGGCGACCAAGCGTTAATATACCGTTCCCGCTACTGCGACGCCGTTGCCAAAGGGATAACATTACGCACAATGCAACTTGCCGGATGGAATCCGTGGGATAGTGCCGTCACCGCATGGAGCAGTCTGCGGGATTATCGAAAAGTACAAAACTCTCTGATTTTAAGAATCAGCCTAATCGTTAATAAAATATTATATATTAACGCATACCGCTACACACAAACCGATTTTTACGTCTGGGTGAGAAAGATAAAAAGATCAAAACCGAAAGTTTTTTTCGGCAGTGCCATGCCTACACTTGATTTTGCTAATTTTCTGATAGAAAAAGATCTAAATCTGCCTTCAATAAAAACAGTTATAACCGGAGCGGAAACACTGAAAGAGCGCGATACAATAGAAAAAGCCTTCGGCTGTCAGGTACACAATCATTACGGCTGTAACGAGTTGGATTCTATTGCGGTAGAAACCGACAAAAACAATCTTCGCATAGCCGATGACTATATCGCCTTAAACATCCACAAAAACAACGAGATAGTGATAACCTCTCTGCACTCGTACGGATTCCCTTTAATCAACTATAAACTTGGTGATTACGGTATTGTGCGAGACAACGATTTCAAACCCGACAAAATACCGTTATCATCACTTGACTTAAAAATCGGCAGATTGATTGAGGATTTTCTGGCAAAAGACGGGTCAACCGTAAATTCCAGCGCAATAGCCTCCGACATAGCCAACCGAAAACTCCCGATAAAAAAATACCAACTGATACAAAACGATTTTGACGATTTTTTAGTAAACCTCATTCCCGAACAAGGTTTTTCGGAAAACCATAAGACCGATTTTAAGAAATCTCTGGAAGAATATTTTGGACAAAAGGTAAACATAATTTTTAATCATGTAGAGCAAATACCTAAAGAGAGGAGCGGCAAACAACTAATGTTCAAAAGGACGTTCCGTCAAACCTGAAATTTTATATCCGATACAATTACTCTAAATTTGCCCGGACACTCTTTTTTCAATGTTTCCACAGATAACTTCTCAATTTTTATAGACATATCATTACCGACAATTTTACGTAAAATAGATATCAGTTTTTTTTCTTCCGAGTCGGTATACCCCTTACCCTTGGCAATTTTAAGAACAATCTTGTCTTTTTTCGTCTGAACAATCTGTCCCATCTCAATCCCTTCAATCTGTTCAAAGACGGTAAATAAATCTGTTATGATACGCTCATCGGGTGTTATGACAACATCTTCTTTTCTACCATTTATTTTTTCTATGAGTGGTAAAGAGCGACCGCATCGGCATTTTACCTCAGACACCGAAACCTTGACACGATCGTTAACCTCATATCTGATAAGAGGCATAGCGAAATTATGCAACGACGTCCCTACTATTTTGGCGGTGAAATATTTTTTCGTATATTCTTTCTCGATAAATTCCGCCAAACCGTACTCAGAATTCAGATGATATCCCCCCTGCGGACACTCACAGATAGCCACTGTTCTCTCCATATGCCCGTACGAATCGTATGTTTTACAAGAAAAAACGTCTTCTATCTCCTTTCGATAATCCGCCGACAACGTCTCACCTTGAGAGAAAACCGCCTTAAAAGAAATATCACTTACACCGTTTTTTCGAAACAATAACGCAAGAACATACAAACTCGATGCCAATCCGTTCAAAAACAAAGGTTTATATTTTCTCAGACACCCTGCGATTTTATAGACATTATTTTCAGATATCATCATGCTATTTATCTGTAATCTATTTGTCAAAAGAGAGAAATGACAGGTTTTATCCATATTTTCCCGACGCAAAAAACGATCACTCGTCAACTCCGCAAACCTTCTCCCCAACCTGTATCCACCCCAAGACCAATGTCTCAAATAGTAACAGAAC
The DNA here is from genome assembly GCA_964522245.1 of uncultured bacterium. Lineage (GTDB taxonomy): Bacteria > Auribacterota > Auribacteria > Auribacterales > Auribacteraceae > CAZFUR01. The sequence goes on from CAZFUR010000028.1 coordinate 8,189, forward strand.
TCCAATACATTCGCTGTTTTATCCAAATAAAACTCCACCTGTTCTCCCGTAGAACCGGAGGTTTTATATAAAACGGGGTGATATTTTTTTACGTTTCTAGCGGTTAGCTTATCAAAATTTTCCCGCAACAGCTTTTTTGTCAATAGAGGCAGTTTTTGAAGGTCGCCGATCGATTTAAAATCTGACGGTTTTAGATTTAATGAGTCGAACAGATCCGTATAATACGGCACATTTTCATAAGCATGATTTACTATCTGAGCCAATCTTTTTTCCTGATATTTTTTCAATTTAGCAGAAGAATACCACTGAGATTTATTGAGGAAAAGCCCCATCTTTATTATGGAGAGAGGATAAAAAAAATCTTTAAGTTTAAATTCAATTCCCATACATCACCTTAATTATTACCTTAAAAAAAACGCCAAACGGACTCAATAGGCTGTCTAGATTTAAAATCTCCGTACCACCTGCACAAATAATACAAAACAAAAACCACGCCCCCCCAAACAAAATACATCTCCGTCAAGCACGCACCGTTTCTAAAAAAAACCTGTCCGATAAAAGCAAGCATCGATATATGAACAAGATAAAAAAACAATGCGCTTCGCCCAAACACCGCTAAGAATTTTATCTGTCTGCTCAAACTGTTCTCAAATCGGGAAAAAACCCACAACAAAACAAGTAATTCTCCAAAAGTTACCGACATATAAGCAAGACTGGGTGGAAATTTTGATATGAAGAAAAACAATCTCCAGTCATCGGCTCTATAAGGTATAAAATTCCCGAACCCACCCGAAAATCTTATAACGATGAAAGAAACGATAAGAATCCCGCCTACGATCAATCCCCCATTATACGCCTGTTGCCTATTTTTCAGAAAAATCCTGCCGAAAACAATACCGAAACTTGTAAAACAAAACCAAGGTATTATCGGGAAAAGCACCTGCGTTATACCTGTCTGACCCGGAATGAGAATAGCTCTGATGAGAATGGAATATTTTTCGGAAAACAATTCGGGATCAGGTATAAATAGATTTGTGATAATAATACAGGCTACCCCCACAACTATCACAATTGAGCTGTGTAACCTTAAAATCAACGCATTCAGGATCAAAACCGAGCCTAGACAATATAGAACACCAAAATAAAACAGTATCGGAGTATGATCCGGATAAATTCTGGACGGATTATCAAATACCCACAAAATATTAACTAAACAGAATTGCAACCCTATTAGAATGATACCTCTTAGCGCCAAATGAGAGAATATAGAAAAATCTCCCCATCCTTTTTTTCTCCTTGATACGGAAAAAAGAGTCATACCCACCCCCATAAGAAAAAAGAACCCCGTCGGACATATATGCCCCACAAAACGAGTCCAATATTGCAATCCGAAATGGAGTTTAGGCATCTGCCCGCCCCACATTTCAGGCGGTGTGATATATGAAGTCAGAAAAATCTCCGCATGACGCATCGCCATAAGTAACATAACAACACCCCTCAAAGCATCCAGAGAAAAAGACCTTTTAGATTTTATAGACTCATTTTTAGACACGGCAACTCCTCGCATAAATATTTTTACCAAATATCAGCGTTCAATCACAGCAAAATGTAATTGCACAATCTCAAATTGGTTTCAGCAAACTTTAAGGATGAGTCTCTCCGTGAGAACAAGTAGGAGGAGTTGTTGCTGGCTCCACATCGTAAGGTGGTCGCTCATCTTTGCGGTCAGAGTCTCCGTCGTCATAGGATCTATTGATATCATAATCGAGCGCATCCATTTCGATATCAAGTTCTGCATCGGAACCACCGTCTGTATATGTTTCGTCCATAAGATCGATTATAGCCGGGTCTTCAAATTCAAAATCGAAGGTTTCAGGCGCTTGTCCCGGTAAAACTTTCGCTCCTTGTTTTGGAGATAACGATACTTCTACGGGGATACTTTCATCGACGTTACGCACATACGTAACATTTTCTATAGAATATATTGTGGTAACATCAGGTTCGTTCTGAGAGACAACAATATTCTCTGTTCCCCTCACACCTAAAATAGCGGTATTTGTACGCACTTGGAATCTTGATCCCCTACGGGAAAAAGTTTTACCCACTACGGATCGGATTGTGCCTTTAGCCAAAAACAGTACCGATTCTCTTTTACCGGTTAAAATACTGTACGAATCCGAATCGATAGTCAGCTCGGAATCGGCTCCCATCGTAACAGCGCTATCGTCTCTGAAGATAATCTGTAGCTTAGATTTTTCAGCGGTGATTATAGTATCACCGACATAAATTTTGTTACCGATACTAAGGTTCTTTGCCGTATTTGATCCTTTATGGTAACTGTGGGCTTTACCCTGTAGAGAATTCACTATACCAACATTTCTGCTGTTGCCCGCATAAAGATTTTGTCCAAATACAAGAGAAACGATACCTATCATTAAACCAGCCATCACGAAAACAGACCTTCTCATATCTCATCCCATCCTTAATATTTTGATTATTATCTACAGTAATGATCGTCAAATAAGGATTTAAATTAACCTATTAAATTAATAAAACGGCGGGATTTCGATAATTTTGGAGTTATGGATGATTAGTACGATTTTCTGTTCTTTAGATTTTTCCAGTCTTCCAATAATTTTAGGCACTGTTCGTATAAGAAATTTTTTGAGATAGACAGGTCACTCTTGCCCATAGATTTCATCTGATCGTTAGATATATCCAACTCATTAAAACCCAAAACGGCTACGTCCGCTATATCGGTGCCATAGACAATCTTATCTATTTTCGCCCAGTGGATTGCGCTAAAACACATCGGACAAGGCTCTGTGGTTGAGTAGATTACCGAACCGCTCAAATCATGGCTACCTATTTTTCGAGAAGCTATTCTTATAGCATTAACTTCGGCATGACAGGTCGCATCATCAATCAGGACACTGTTTTTAGCGACAGACAACACAACACCATTTCTGACTATACACGCGCCAAAAGGTCCTCCCTCAAGAGAATCGAGGTTTTCTCTTGCCTTATCGATAC
>CAZFUR010000029.1:0-11153 GCA_964522245.1 uncultured bacterium
TAACAGCCTGATCGACAGACGTTCCCAGAAAATCCTCCGCAGTTTGTTTCATCTTCTGAAGCGTCATAGCCGATATTTCAGGTGGAGTATAATTTTTACCTCTAGATTTTATAGTCGCACTACCGTTTTGCTCTTCCACCTTATAAGGAACCATTTTCATCTCTTCGTTCACTTCATCGTAACGCCTGCCCATAAACCTTTTTATCGAGAATATTGTGTTCTCCGAATTAGTCACCGCCTGACGTTTAGCCGTAAGACCGACTAATCTTTCTCCGTTATCGGTAAAAGCAACTATCGACGGAGTTGTGCGTCCACCCTCAGCGTTAGGGATAACAACCGCCTCGCCTCCCTCCATAACAGCCACACAAGAATTAGTGGTGCCAAGATCTATACCAATCACTTTTCCTTTAGCCATTTTAACCTCCCAGTTTTATTTTTAAATTTAAGAAACTACTCATCCAGAGCCTTCGAGACTATTACGGTCGCGGCTCTGATCAATTTACCATCCAAAATATATCCCTTGCTAAGTTCTTCCACAACAGTGTTCTCAGGATACTCATCGGTCACAACCTGTTGCACCGCATTATGATAACAAGGATCAAAAGGTTCACCTACAGTTTTAACTATCTCTACTTTATTCTTCTCCATAAACTGATTAAACTGACGGTATATCAGTTCTACACCTTCAAAAAACTTACGATTCTCATCGGAGACATGTTCTTCAAGTACAGTCAAAGACCTTTCAAAGTTATCCAAGATAGGCAATATTTCGGAAAAAATGCCCTCCGTAGCAAACTTCTGCAGATCAGCTTTTTCTTTTGTCACACGTTTTCTATAATTATCGAATTCAGCTTGAATTCGCAACATCTGATCAAAATACTCTTTTGATTTAGCTTGATCGTCTTTCAGCTGTTGCAGTTCATCCGCCGATATTTCCACAAAATTTGATTCCTGTCCTTGCGAAACTGTTTTTTTGTCATCAGTGACATTTTCGCCTTTTTTGGCTATATTTTTCTTCTTCGTCATTTCATTCTCCCATTCGGTACAAACAAAATACACCCCTTTAAAAATCTACCTGTTATATTGAATAAGGTGAGTTAGAGTACATTTAAGAGGAAAAAGTTTAATAATATACACAAATAATGTCAAGATAATTTTAGATCTACGAATTCTAGTCTCTTTTAAAAACCAGCAAAGTTAAGTCGTCTTGAAAATTGGAAGAGAAAGAAAATTTCCTTACTTGCGTGGTAATTTTATCCAAAATAGTCTGGGCACTTTTTTTTGCGTTAGCCTTAATTATTTTGGAGATATTGTCCCTGCCAAACATGATATTCTTTTCGTTTAGAACCTCTATGACACCGTCTGTATATAAAGAGAAAATATCACCTGATCCGATATTAAGCTCGTTATCCTCGATCAAAGAGTCAAAATCCTCGCCGAAAGTCATCCCCATCATCACCCCCATACCTGAAAAAGCATGGACTTGTTTTTCTCTGTTTGAGTAAAACAAGACCGGTTCATGTCCTGCCCTGCTCCACACCAACCGCCCCTCTTTGGGATAGAGAATAGCGTATAATGCCGTTATAAACATATCTTCCTTTATTTCTCCGTAAAGCCAGTTATTTATCTCTATGAGAACCTTAGCGGGAGACTGATATTTGACGGCATAATTGCGGAACAAACTTCTAAAGATCGCTATTGTCAAGGCACCGGGAACGCCTTTGCCTGAAACATCGGCTATCATTATGCCATAACGATCATAATCTAATTTTACGATATCATAATAATCCCCGCCCAAAGATCTTATGGGCTGGTTTAAGGCGGCAATATCGTAACCGTGAACATCAGGCAAACTTTTTGGCAACAACATATTCTGGATATCTTCCGCAATACGCAGTTCCAGCTCTATACTTTTCCGTTCACCCAGCTCTATAGACAACCTCGCATTTTTTATAGCCACCGCCGCCTGTTCAGCAAGAGACTCAAGTATAGATAGATCCTGTGGTCTAAACGATGATTTGTAACGTTTATTGACCACCGCCATGACCCCGAGAACCTTATTTTTTATCCTAAGAGGTACAACAATTACACTTTGCACCTGCAAGAAATCGGATTTATATCTGGGGATAATTTGAGCAGAATCATCATCGCATTCCACAAAACGTGGTTGACCGTCTTCAAACACCTTCCCCAGGATCCCCTCGCCCTTACTAACCGGATAAGATTTTATAAGTTTATGGATATATTTTTGTTTACTGGTCCATTTCACCTCGGTATTTGACCTTACATCAACCAGCGGAGGGAACAACCCTTCCACCACATGAGCCACCATATGCCCTTCAGGTTCAACAAGATAAATAGCACCCGCACCCGCCTCGGTCGCTCTTTTGGCGGCATGCATAACTATTGTCAACAGGTCATCAATGTTACCAAGATCAGAGAAAGCAACACCTATCTCTCCGAGAAAATCGAAGATAGTATTTTTCTCTTCTTCCAAAGCACTGTGAGCGATTTCAAGATCACGACAGCGCTGGATCAATCTAAGCACAAATATAAGTAAAATTACAACAAAGACCAAACACAGGTACGCTACCAAAAGAACCGCTCCTTACTTTAATCAAAAAACATTTTACGGAACAACACAGACATGAAAGAAAACTTAGTTACTCATCATCTTTTTTAAGTTTATTTGATAAATCTTTCTCAAGAGATTCCTTCACCAATTTAAACCTCTGGGCGTTTTTCTCATCGGCTTTCATAAGTGTTTCATGGGCTTCTAGGATATGTTTTATCTGGTTGACCGCTTCATCGGGATCTTCGGGGATATCTTCTACCGACTCAAAATCCACATCGAAAGAACAAGGTTTCTCCTCAACATCAAAAAAACGTATAACCCCCAAGGTTTCAAGGGTTTCCCTATTAACCTTGCACATATTCGCCAACACAACATTGCGTTTGTGCGTTTTCATCATCTTGAGCGTCACACCTGTCAAAACACCTATAAAGGTACTATCCATACTATGACAATCGGCAAGATCGACTATAATTTTGCTATACGCTTTCTCCAGCAAATCGGTTGCCGCAACTTTAAAGTGACGGCTATTTAAAAAACTCCCCTTACCCACAATACGAATTATGACTTTTTCATCCATCCATCCAAACTCAATTTTATTCTTTTCCATAAAAAAACCCCAGAATAACATTTATATTTCATATAAAAACAGATCTATCAAACTTATTTTTCAGATAAATGTCAAGGGAAAACAACATTTGTCTTCAGCAAATAGTACCTAATCTATTGTGTTATGACAAATTAAAATTAGATTGTACAAGATTCGTTCTGTTTGTTATCCTAACAGACCAAGAGAGATATCACTACCGTTTATAAAAAACATGAGTTTTCATTATGTACAAATTAATATTTCTGATACTTCTAATCGCATCAACAGGGTATTCATCGTTTTCCGATTATCTGGATTTGAACGATATCCCTGACCCTGATTTGAGAGAAATATACCGACAAGCCACAGATTCGTGCGATCAAAAATCTATCGGCAAAGCGCTACTCTATTACAAAGATTTTGCAGCAAAAGATAACGATTCCCCGTTTTCAAGATCCGCCGCCGTAAAAATCAATCGAATCTTGGATATTGTAGACCGCACCACGGTTCCGGAAACAATGTACAAGACTCTATCGAAAAAATACTCCGGTCTTAGAGAAAAAATCTGTTTTGAAATCGCAAAAAACATTCTTGAGAATTATCCATCAAAAAGAACATTTTTCGCGACAAAAAAACTGCTGAGGAACTATTTATCAAACCTGACTCTTCGCCTAAAAATATCTTATATAGCAAATCCAACTTCTGAACTAAAATATCTAGGACAGGTAGAGACAGGTAGCGAATCGTTACACAAATTTTCGTTTGACGGACAAACCTATCTTAGAAAAGTCAACGACAACCTGCTCTTTTACAAACTGACAAGTTACGATCCCACAAAAAAAGAAATAGAACTAACCCCGTTCGACAACCAACCCTATCTCCTACTCCAGAAAAACGATAAAGAAACGTTAAGAAAATTCAAAACCAATATAACAAACATTATTCTCCAAAAGACCATCCCTGCTTATTTTTATCTGGATTCTATCACCAAAAATACCGGCAAAACATATTTCGGAGCAACAAGAGAAAACGGAGACTCCGGAATATCACTCGATTTTCCACTCCGGCAAAAGATAAAAACCATCATTTTTGATAAAAACGATCTATCCGCCGTCACAGCTTTCTCTGTCTCAGACAAACTATCCGTCTACGAAAAACCAATACCGACTTTCGACCCTAACGATAAAGATAAACTCTGCATAGCCAAACTAAACAGGTTAATTGAGAATAATCTATGGACAGAGGCACTCGGTTTATACTATCTGCTGGAGAGAAATAATCTGCTCGACTCATCTAACGAGTCACTTCAGGCAATGTTGATACGGATTCGATCTAATGTCATATCGCAATCCGTTCCCGCCCACCTGTTAAAAAAAGGTATTTTCTATCTGAAAAACGACTGTTTTTTACACGGATGGGAAGAGTTAATCACAATAATAAATACTTATCCGTTCGCAAAAGAAACGGTCTATGCTCACAACATACTGCTAGAAGAATCGAGAAAAGAGGAAAACAACTTTTTCTTGACGTCTGCGAATCCGATACCTTTCCCCATAAGCTTCATGGGCTACAACAAATCTTCCAATGCCGAAGAACTTTTTCAAATAAACTATAAACAACATTCTTATTTTCTGAAAAAAGGTCAGACAAAAGGCGGTTTCAAGATACTAGGTCTTCGGGAGGAACCGTTTGAAAAGTTCAATACCGATCTCAATGCATTGGATAAAAAAATCATTCGCCGTATAAAAGTAGAATAGGAATTTTTCTCAAAGATAAAGATGACGACTTCTCAGAGTAAAAATAGCGGATCGAAGGTGTACTTTGAGCTGTACGACAGGCTCACAGGCAAAACCTATCCCGGCTACATACTTTTAGACAAAATTATCAAAAACGACGGCACCATAATCTACGGGATCGCGACAAAAAACAAAAGGGACTACCTAATTTACAAAGGATTGAGTACAACAAACCCTGTCATAGTAAAAAAACAAAACATCAAGTTTGCCGGAATAAACACTCGTCAGGATAAAAACGACCTAAAATACCTAGAAAAACATCTGGGGAAAATAAATTTTGAGGAATTGATAAAATACTATGCCTCAGAAAAGCAAAACCTTGCCGAATCCAAAACATCCCCGGCAACCGCAGACATATCTAGAACCGCTCCTGAACAAATCGTTAAAAAAGTCTCAAAAAAAAGATCGCCTAAGAAAACCATCCTCAAGAAAAAGAAAAAAACAACGGATAAACGAACTATTATCAAAAAAATGATTCCAGTTGAGAAAAAAAATGATACAAATATACTGAGTTTAGGAGTTCGGAAACTGATTATAAAGTTTTTGGCACTGCTTATAGTGGTATGGCTCTCTTTTATGGGTTATAAGATGTACAAATCTATGCGTTGATAAAATTTTTAGGAGATAAATTTATGTGGGAATATACGGACAAAGTAAAAAAACATTTTCTTGACCCGAAAAACGTGGGCGAAATAGAAAACCCCGATGCGTCTGCCGATGTGGGTAACATATCTTGCGGCGACGCTCTTCATCTGACTTTAAAGATAGACAAAAAGACAAATATAATTCTCGATGCGAAATTCAAAACCTTCGGATGCGGAAGTGCCATCGCATCATCATCGGTACTGACCGAACTGATAATCGGGAAAACGGTTGAGGAGGCAAAAAAGATCACAAATCAAGATATAGTCAATCAGCTTGGCAGTCTTCCGAAAGAAAAAATTCACTGCTCCGTCATGGGACAAGAGGCGCTTGAGAAAGCGTTAGCTCAATACCTAAACGAGGATATCCCCGAAGAGCACACACACGACACAGGACAGATAATCTGCAAATGTTTCGGTATTACCGACTCAAAGATAGCCCGTCTCGTAACCGATCACGACCTGCATACCGTCGCACAAGTAACAAACTACTGTAAAGCAGGCGGTGCGTGTACACAATGTGTATCTCAAATAGAGGATATCATACACCAAGTTCACGCCGAACAACAACATAACAAACCGCATAAAAAACCGATGACGAACGTCCAGAAAATAATGAAAATCCAGCAGGTAATTGAAACCGAGATTCGACCAAAACTAGAATCCGACGGCGGTGACATAGAACTGGTCGACCTAATAGGCAACGAGGTTTTTGTCTCTCTTAGAGGAAACTGTTCGGGATGCAGGCTTGCCGAGTTCACTTTAAAAGATGTAGTAGAACAAAAACTTAAAGAGATGGTTGACAAAGATATTTTTGTAAAGGAAATAAAACCATGAATGAAATATATTTAGATAACAATGCCACTACACGTATCGATCCTGACGCACTGGAGAAGATGTTACCGTTTTTGTCGGAGAGATACGGTAATCCCTCAAGTATGCATGAGTTTGGCGGTAACATAAAAAAAGATATAGAGAAAGCTCGTTGCCAGACGGCGGATATACTGAATGCCGATTCTAGCGAAATCATCTTCACAAGTTGCGGAACCGAAAGCGACAACACGGCTATAATCTCTATTTTAGAATCGAATCCGAACAAACGCCATATTCTGACTACTCGTGTGGAACACTCTGCTGTTTTAAATTTGTGTAAAACCCTCTCAAAAAAAGGGTATTCCGTATCGTATTTGCCTGTTGACAAAAAAGGTATGATTGATTTAGACCATCTGCGTGAATCGATCACCGACGATACGGCTATCGTATCTATTATGTACGCTAACAATGAAACGGGCGTATTTTTCCCGATAGATAAAATTGCTCGTATCGTCAAACAAAAAGGCTCAATTTTTCATACCGATGCGGTACAAGCCGTAGGAAAAATCCCTATTGATCTTAAGAAGACACCTATCGACCTTCTATCTTTATCCGGGCATAAACTGCACGCTCCGAAAGGGGTGGGTGCTTTGTACGTCAGGAAAGGGACGCGTTTCACCTCTTATATCATAGGCGGTCATCAGGAAAACGGCAGACGTGGCGGAACGGAAAACGTGACATCCATAGTGGGGCTCGGTGCTGCCTGTGAGATAGCTCAAAAACATATTGAGACGGAAAATACGTCTGTAAAAAAACTCAGGGATTATCTGGAAAAAAACCTGTTAGAAAAAATACCGTCTTCGATTTTAAATGGAGACAAAAACAACAGGTTGCCGAATACGACAAACATAAGTTTTGAGTATGTAGAGGGCGAAGCGATCTTATTGTTGCTGAATGAGCATTCCATATGCGCCTCGTCAGGCTCGGCATGCACATCAGGATCGATAGAACCGTCACACGTTCTAAGAGCGATGGGTGTCCCATACACCGCCGCCCACGGTTCAATACGATTTAGCCTATCACGCTACACCACCAAAGAAGAGGTCGATAAAGTGATAGATGTTTTACCGCCCATAATAAAAAGGTTAAGAGATATTTCTCCTTTTTGGCGAGAGAACAGCAAATCTGTCAAATCTTAACGAATCTCCATTCCCTCAAAAAAACATTAGATTTTATCTGTTATTGCGGTTATACTGTCGTTCGAACCAAACAGATTTATCAGGGAGGGTTGTGGTTAAGAGATGATGAGAATAGTAGTTGGAGCTATCATACTAAATTTTATCTTTTTATCGGGTTGCGTAAAACAATCCGACACTCCTGCGGACGCATTCAAAATAGTACAGAAAGCCATCTTAGATGAAGACTGGGAAAAATACTGGAGTATGTTGTCCTCTGACAGTAAAAAACGGTTTGATAACCAAGTAATAAACATGCAAGAATCCTTCGGCAACCTAGCCGATCAGGTTAAAGAAAGAATATTAAAATCGATGGATATCTCCTACGATGAGCTTAAACTATTAGATGGACACAAATTTTTCATTAATTTCATGCACGACAGGAAAGCAGATGATTACTCGGCAACACTGTTTAAAACTTGCATTATAACAAAAATTGAAACGAAAGGGAACAGAGCTTTGCTTTACCTTGAGGACGACGAAGGGCATCAAGAAAAACTGCCCGTTGTACAAGAGGACGGCAAATGGAAACTTGAGCTTAGTCAGTATTATTCTTTCTAGGGAAACGCTTTGTTTTTAGGAAACCTTTGAACGATAAAGAATCTCTTATATTTTTTAACCTGTTAGGTCTCGGGTTCAGGACGGTATTAAAACTCAAGACAAAATTCGGCACATTAAAAAATGTGTTGAGCGCGTCGTCGGATTCACTGATGAATACACAAGGTATCCGTAAAAAAGCGTTGGAATCTATCATAAAACATCGCGACAGCGATATTTTGGAGAAAGAACTGAACCTGGCAAATAAAGCTAATTGCGATATAATCACCATCGACGACGACAGTTACCCCAAACAGCTAAAAACAATATCCTCGCCTCCTATTGTTCTGTATATCCATGGAGAATTAAAACCTGAAGACAACAATTCCGTCTCCATAGTCGGGACAAGAACACCCACAAGGTACGGCAAGAAGATGGCACACAACATCGGGTATAATCTTGCTCAACAGGGAGTTACGGTAATCAGCGGATTAGCCAAAGGATTAGATAGCCAAGCGCACAACGCCGCAATTGAGGCGAAAGGACGTACAATAGCGGTTTTGGGATCAGGTTTATTGAGATTGTATCCGAAAGAGAACAGAAAACTCGCTAAAAAAATAGAAACCAGCGGTGCCGTAATTTCAGAATTTCCTCTTGAAACGACTCCGTACAGATCAAATTTTCCTATTCGTAATCGTACAATAAGCGGGTTATCGCTTGGCACGGTAGTGGTTGAAGCCGCCACTAAAAGCGGTACACTGATAACCGCCGGGTTTGCTCTTGAACAAGGCAGAGTAGTCTTTGCCGTACCGGGCAACATGGACCAGCCCACCTCACAAGGCGCGAACGCACTGATAAAACAAGGTGCCGTACTCCTTCAAGACACAGAGGATATTTTTAGGGAAATTCCTTATTTAAAACGCACAAAATCTGCGACACAAGAACAAGAAAAAATAAAATTATCCGACAAAGAACAAGAAATTGTTAGCATATTGGATTCAAATCCTGTACATATAGATGAAATCACCGAATCCGCCACCATGACGGCGCCTGAAGTATCGGTATTACTTTTAACATTGGAGATGAAAAAAGTCTTAAAACAACTACCCGGCAAATATTACGCTATTTACGAAAATAAAAGTTTTGTATAGATGAGATGGAGAACAGATTATGGCAGATTCATTGGTGATAGTGGAGTCACCGGCAAAGGCAAAAACGATTAACAAATATCTTGGACCTAATTTTGTTGTGAAATCATCGGTAGGACATATCCGTGACCTACCGCCGAATAAGTTAGGTGTCGATATCGAGAACAATTTCAAACCGGAATATATCACGATAAAAGGCAAAAACAAGGTTCTCAGCGAACTAAAAAAAGCGGCAAAAGGGAAAAAGAATATATTCCTAGCCCCCGACCCCGACCGAGAAGGAGAAGCTATAGCATGGCATATCGCCTCAATACTGGATCAAAAATCTAACAATCTGTATCGAGTTACCTTCAATGAGATAACAAAAGACGCCGTAAAAAAAGCTTTCGAGTCTCCAAGCGAAGTAAATATGAACCGAGTAAACGCCCAACAGGCAAGGCGAATACTCGATAGAATAGTCGGTTACCAAATAAGCCCGCTTTTGTGGGAAAGGTTGACAACAGGTTTAAGTGCAGGACGGGTACAATCCGTCGCACTGAAGATAATCTGTGATCGAGAAAAAGAGATTATGGCGTTCAAAAAAGAAGAATACTGGTCTATAACAGCACATTTGCAAACCGATGAAAAAACAGTCTTCACAGCAAAACTGATAAACAAAAACGGTAAAAAAATTAAGATTTCCAACGAGACGGAATCAAAAAAAATCACGGATACACTAAAAAAATCCTCTTTTAAAGTATCCACCGTCAAGAAACAAGATAAAAAGAGAAACCCGTATCCACCGTTTATAACAAGTACTCTTCAACAAGAATCCGCCAGACACTTTTATTATAATGCGAAAAAAACCATGCTCCTAGCGCAGAATTTGTACGAAGGAATCTCGCTTGGGAAAGAAGGGTCTACGGGACTGATAACGTATATGCGTACCGATTCGACAAGGGTTTCTGCTTCTGCGATATCGGAAGTCAGAAAATTCATCGGCGAGAAGTTTGACAAAAACTATCTTCCCCCCAAACCGAAATTCTACTCTTCCAAAAAATCCGCTCAAGACGCTCACGAAGCGATAAGACCGACTTCCGTTTTTCGTACTCCGGAGAGCGTAAAAAGTTTTTTATCGAACGACCAGTACAAATTGTACTCTTTGATTTGGAAACGGTTTGTGGCTTCACAGATGAATTCAGCGATAGTATCCCAAACATCTATCGATATCACGGCTGATGAGTTTACCTTTAGAGCCACAGGATCAATAATGAAGTTTGACGGTTTTATGAAATTGTATACTGAAAAATCCGATAACGATAACGGCAAAGAGAATCAGGATGAAAGCAATAAACTACTCCCTAACATAGAGAAAGGACAATCTCTAAACCTGAATAAACTTGATCCGAAACAACATTTCACCCAACCGCCTCCAAGATATTCGGAAGCGACTTTAATAAAGACTCTTGAGGAGAACGGAATCGGCAGACCAAGCACATATGCCGCGATTATGAGTCGTATTCAGGATAAAAAATACACCACAAAAATAAAAGCACGGTTTCATCCTACCGAGTTGGGGCTTTTCGTCACAAGTGTCCTCACCGATTCTTTTTCTAATATAATGAACGAGAAGTTTACCGCCTCAATGGAGAACAATCTGGACGATATCGAACAAGGCAACAAAGACTGGCTGGAGGTATTGAATGATTTTTATAAAAATTTTGATACCCTACTCAAAGCCGCTTACAAAGCCGATAATTTTAATGCCCTTAAAACAGATATAAAATGTAAAAAATGCAATCGGGATATGGTTCTTAAATGGGGTAAATCAGGCGGGTTTCTA
>CAZFUR010000030.1:0-11057 GCA_964522245.1 uncultured bacterium
TGACCATATAAAGATCGAAATTCACCGATGGGTCAATTTGATATTTTTCCATCAGCCTGATAAATTTCTCATCCTCATTGCTATCCAGATACAACCACGCTAAAGCGGACACCCATTTTTCGTTTATTTTGTCTAACCGAAGGAGTTTTTCATAACAGGCAACCGCTGTTTTTTTATCCCCCATAGACTCACTTGCCCAAGCAAGGTTTTCCAGTATTTTGCTGTCTTCGGGATTATTTTTCAAAACCTCTTTTAGCAATTTACCCGCCTTGCCAAACTCATTTTTGGACAGATACAGATCCGCTAAATCCTCTTTTATGACAAGATCTTTCGGATCAGTCTGCGCTAAATTTTCAAGCACTTCTATTATTTTATCATCCCTGTTTAAAGCGTAATAACTAAACAATATCTCTTTTTTCAGGTCAGATTCTTCAGGTCTTTTCAAAATCACCGACTCTAGAGAAGCTATCGCCTTGTTATGGTCGCCTGACGACCGGTAAAGTTCTGACAATTTTCTGACGGTTTCGGTATCGCTCGAATCTAATTTCAATATTTTTTCATAAATATCCATCGCCAAAGATTGAAGATTGTTCCACTCGGATATCTGTGCAAGCCTGTAGAGGATCGGTTTTTCGCCCGCGTACTTTTTTGCCATTCTAACGATACTAGTTCTCGCCAAATCGCTCTTTTTCAGTTTTAGCTGTAACTCTATAATTGTGAGTTTGATTTCTATATCGTCAAGTTTTTTGTCGTTTAGTTTTTTCAGCAAATTCAACGATTTTTCATATTTCGCGTCCATCTCAAAAACATACGCTAATTTTTCTATAATTTCCTTGTTATCGGGAAATTTATTATAGATCTTCTCACATACGGGTATTGCCTGTTTGTACTGTTTTTCTTCGATAAACAGTTCCGCCAGATCCAGTTGTGCGGCTATATCGTCCGGGAACTTATCCGAGATAATTTTGTATATATCGATCAATTTTTGTTTTTTGCCTTCTTTTTTATAGGTCTGCGCCAAATTGAAGAGGTAACTTTTATTTGAAGGTTGCATTTCTATCAATTTTTCCTGCATTTCCTGAGCGTAACGATAATCAGCCGTCAGATAAGCGACCCACGCTATTTTTTCTATAATTTTGATATTGTCGGGGAACTCCTCTTGCGCCAGTTTGCAAAACCTCAAAGCCTGTTGTTTATCATGTTTTCTTAGATAAATTTCTATCATATCAAGATACAATTTTGGGTTTTCCCGATCGATTTTCAACAATTTTTCCGTTGTGACCAGAAACTTATCCCAATCACCCCTGTAAGAGTAGATATTCCGCAGATTATTGCACAGTTCTTTCTTATACTCTTCATACAGATTCTTGTTTTCAATTTCAGCTAAATAACGCTCATATTCAGCCAAAACCTTATCCGTCCTACGAGACCAGTTATATATTCTGACAAGATTAATATGCGCATCTTTATTGATCGGCTCGACAGCTATGATCTGATTATACTCTTGAATAGTTTTGTCGATATTACCTAAAATTTCGTTCAATTTTGCAGCTTGATGCAAGCCGTACACATCAGTATTTTCACCAAGAGTCAAATTTATCTCCCTCAAAGCCAGTTCATACATATGACTCTTCTCAAAAAGCGTCGACATCTCCATACGACTGGGATATATCTTGTATGCCGTCAGCAAAACCAGCGTAAAAAATAGGCATATTTTCCATAAATCAATTTTCATTAGAACCTATCGCGTTTGTAATTAACACAGGGATTTCTTTTTTAATTACCGGATTTTCATCAAGCAAAACCTTCAATTTTCCTTTTGAATCGGTATTTTTGATAAAACTATCACCGTTAAAAGTCACGGTATACGGGGTATTTTTCAACAGATTAGATATTGTAACCCCGATTTTGCCTACACCGCTTACAACAAAAGAGACCTTGCCGGCACCCGCATTCCAATCTGATATCTCCCCCGTAGAGCGTTTAAGATAAACCTTTTTCACCGCCCGATCGCAAAGATAAACCTCTCTTCTCAAAGATTTGTCCAGATGTATATACAAAGATCCCTGATAATGTAAATATCCTATAACCCCTCTACTTTTTTCAAGATCCGGATACCTATCGCAATTGTCTATCCTCACTGTTTGGCAGGTTCCATTGTTTTCGATTGCGTATCCATCGTTATCGATAAAAAATAGTTTTGTCTGAAACCAGTCGTGAGCGATATCGATATATTTCGATACGGTGACAGGGATATATTCCTCGCGCAACACAAAATCGTAATTTTCCTTCAAAGCCGCCAGTGAGGCTTTTCTTTCACCTGAATAAAAATGGTAATATATGTTAGCGGGTTTTATTCTGATCGGCGATTCCGTACGCTTAAAAGTTTCTATAACGTTTCTGAACCCGTAGAACGGTCCGCTCCAAAGGTTGGTATATATATTTTCGTTGGCGGCGGCGGTATAAAACTGTTCTCCTTTTTTGGAGAACCTTTTTATCGGGCACAAAAAGGAGTACGAGTTATTTTCTTCATCAAAAACCGGATCACCGCCGTTGATAGATTTTATTCCGTTTTCTTCGCAAAAAACCAACGCCTCCCTCGTGGGCACACAGTTACCTGTCCAAAAAAACAAACTCACTTTTTTTGACGGGTCATCTATGAGATTATCGTTGATATATTTGATCGACCCTCCTATCTCCTGACGTATCATCTCATCTAATGGACAATCTATTATCGACAGATCCATTGACAAACTCTCATACTCCGTGTTCTCAAGGGAACTATTCGTCTTTGAATCGATAAGAGTGGAATAACCGGGTATGTGTATAGCGGTAATTTTTTTTGCCCAATGCAACGGATGAGTATACCCGTGTGAAGCAGGCTGAATATATGGAATTTTATACATCTTTCTCACAATTGCCCGCAGGTTTTTTTTGTTTTTTATCCACGGCAAATTTTTACCCGTTATTAGTTCTCCTACAACAACCGATACCGTTATGGGCAGACAATATTTCTTTAAAATCTCATCGATAATAACCTCACCGCAAAGTTTATCGGGATACGCCAACGAAACACTTATAAACGCATCACCGTCTATATGCGAGAAAAAGATTCTACTCCCGAAATATGTGCTCACATCGGGAACAGGTATATCCGGTACTCCAAAAGCCTCTTTAAAATACAAGAATGGATTAATCCGCCATTTAGTTTTGTAATCGGTCGGATTAATATAATATTCGTACCCTTGACACACCATTCCCCCCGCTTTGCAGGTGAAAACCTGTGCCGATTCACTATCGTTCAGGTCTGTTCTTTTTAGTTTGAGATAAATTTTATTCTTTTTATCAATACTTTTAAGATGAATATAGTAGTTTAATTCCATATCTAGTTTACGTTCAAACTCAACCATTTTAGAATCTTTGTATACCGCTTGTATAACGTATGAGTTGGTGGTTTCATCGCCTAAATATTCCACTCCGAACAAATCGAAAAGTTTGCGCAAGACGTTTTCCCCGACAAAGTTACCCCTCAGATCTTCGTACGCGCCGTAATCGCCTAAAATAACTATTTTTCTGCCTGCTTTGATCTGGTCTTCCAACCACAGAGCATAACCGATCGGATTCGGCATACGATTATCTTGGAACCATGTGATAACGCCTCTATACTTTTTCATCGCATCCCGATTTGGCAAACCACTATTTATATCGTGATAATCCACAATCAATCCCAAATGATTAAGTATCACCTCCGCATAAGAATGTATGAGAGAATTATCAACGCTTGCGTCTTCCACTTCTGTGGAATCATAAATGGCAAGAATATCTCTTTTGTAGAAAACTTGAGCCCCTCTTGACACAATGGGATAAAAAAGAATTCCGATCAAAAAGACCGTGCCGATTACACGTTTCATTCCTCCGCCTCCATGATTTTTTCAGGCAAGGTAAGCAGGTTTATATCTGCAACATACGGATAAAAACCGTCCGCCCTAGACTTTCGCATGATCTTCATGATTCCTTTTTTATCAACGGGGTCCAGATAATCCAAAGTAAGTACGGGCACACCTGTTTTTTTGCTAAAGTCGTTCATAATCTCAAACATCTCCATCGTTATTTGAGGCGTCTGTAGCCTGTACTTATTTTTATCGAAATCGTAGCTGGTATAAAGATCTTCCACCAAAGCGAAATCTATGTAACCTTTTATTTTATCCAGAAGAATCATTCCGTTATTTGAGATCAGATATATATCGGGATAATTCATGCGGATTTTTTTTATCATCTCAACCATTGAATCGACACAGCCCGCATATTTGTCAGGGTCTACGTCTTCAAGATATTCCGCCATATCTATGGTATCAAGGAACAACCCGTCGAAACCTTTACGCAAAATTTCAGGTATAATCTTTTCTATAACATACTTTTGCCACAGAGGATTCCTGATATCGACATAATAGTCCCCCTCCCAATCTGGATTTTCTTCCAGAACAAAATCTTCGTCCTTTATCTTCTTCCAATACCATCTAAACTCTTCCGCTTCGCCAAGGCTTATATATCCAATAAAAACCGTATCCGTTTTCTGAGGGATCATAAGCGGATTATCAGGTTCTAAAATGATCAGTTTAAATTTATCCGACAAGAAAACCTCATTTGATTCTCCGTAATAGCAACTCCACAATATCGGATCCGGTATCTTCTTTCTCGCAACAAAACCCGAACAACCGGAAAAAACAACCGAAAACAGACAAATCCCCAGACACAAAGTTATCTTGGACATATCGACTCCATTAAAATTTATGACAATAAATCAGATCGCTACAAAAGATATTCGGTAATTTGAACTTAAAACTTAATATATGAGCAAGATAGGAAAAAGAGAACACGACAAAAGCGAAAAAAACAAAAAAGCCCGTAACCATAACAGATTACGGGCTTATAGAATTCAGAAAACTGCGTTTTATTGATACATTATAAACACGGCACATTTATTCAGTGCCGATCCGATAACGCGAAAATTGACAATCTCCTTGCCTTGTTCTTGCAGATCGACCATAACATCATTAATTTTGTCCGTCATCTTACTGTAGTCCACACCATACAAGTCAACCACCTCTACCTTCTTCATAACTCACTCCTCCTAAGGTTTTTGTTACACCACATAGCCAGTATACGCATCTTAACGGTTTTACGGATAAAAATCAATATATTTTATCTACAAATCTGTCTGCCGATTCACCCCGTTCACGACCGGTCGGATTGAAAATATTTTCGACCATATACTGCTTAAAAGATTTCTCCGTTTCAGATTCTAATATCTGTTTTGTAAGGTTGCTATTGATATCAAAAGAGGTTATCGCGCACCCTTTTTTGAAAAACTCTATCCTCAACATACAATGTTCAAATTTCAGATTATTTTTATCCGCTAGAACAAAAAACAACAACCACAAGTTCATATCATAATTTTTTAAGTAAGGGATATTTCTAACCACAAAGAATTGCGACGATGACACCCCCGCTCTATAATATTTTTGTGGTGTCACGAATTGTCTAGCATCCGGGAACAACCTAATAAAGTTTTTGGCAGATTCATCGTTCAGTATAGTTTGTCTCAACTCTTCTATACACTCATCCGAGTAACAATATTCTCTAGCGTGAAAGATCAAAGGGAGAAGATAGTTTTTCGATAAAAAACCGATCCCGACAACAAGCACCGTCGATAAAAATAAAAGTCTTATTTTTTTAGACATTTTTGTTTATCCATGCAGATAAATATTGTAATAAGATGCGTCTGTGGAGGTTTTTGTATCATCCGAATCGCTCATGATACCTATTCCGCCCGCCTCTTTTTGCGGATATTTTCCGAACAATGTTTTATAATCTTCTCTGATATTTCTCTGTTCAGTGACCCAACGCCCCATATTTTTATCGCCGCCTTCGATCACAAGAATTTTGCAATTTTTAGATAACGAACTCTGTTTAATTTCTCCTTCCTTGCGCACCCTATCGTCCCAAACATAAACCAAAAATTTTGTCGACAACATGTTCCAAGACGGGAAAACCACACATAATCTTGCCGCGTAATCATCAACGCCGTACATATCCTCGCTATTTTCGTATTCGGGAAACTTGTTCACCTTCCAATGCCAACGTATATACGGATAATCATCCGTCTTAAAACTGACTTTTTTAAACAGAAAAGAAGAAGATTGTCTGCTCGATATATGCAAAACGTTTCCTTTCTCCCGTTTGACTATTTTGTATTCGTCCCGTCCCACGATATTTCTGAGTTTCCAATTGGACAAAACTTCTTCCAGAGTGTTTCCAAACCGCAAAGTTATATCTTTTTGAGTCGTGTTAGACATATTCACACCGGAGAAAACAAACTGCCATAATAACGCAACAAAGATGAATAAAACAGACTTCCTCATAATATATATCCCCCTGAATTGATATATTTTACCGAGTAGATTTTAAGAGCAAGATAGATACCATCTATTTTTAAATTTAAATTTTTTCGATTTATGATATAATCTCCGCTCAAAGGACAGGAATCTAGGTAAATTTTGCCACACGTTTTGTGGAAATCGTGTGTAAAATATAAACATTTCTCACAGAAAATAAAGGTTTTTGGTATTATGCAGATCAACAGACTTATTCAATCTCTATTTGAGACTAATTGTTATATAGTAAGTTGCGATACAACCAAAGAGGCGATAATTATAGATCCCGGTTCCGACGGTGAAGCGATATTAAAGTTTGTTGCCGATAACAACCTGAATATAAAACATATCCTATTGACCCACGGGCATTTTGATCACTGCACATCTCTTGGCAAGATAGTAGAAAAGATTGACGCTCCCATATCGATTCATTCCGACGATCTACCGCTGATGCTGGAATCGAAAAAGCAGGCTTTTTTGTACGGCATAAAAATATCCGATCCTCCGTCACCGACTAATTTCATCGAACAAGACGATACATTTGAGTTTGGCAGCAATAAGCTAAAAGCAATCCATACCCCCGGTCATTCACCCGGCGGGTGTTGTTTTCTGATAGACAAAACTCTTTTTTCAGGCGATACACTATTCAGCAATAGTATCGGCAGGACAGATCTTCCCGGTGGCAACAGCCGACAGATTCTCTCCAGTATAAAAAACAATCTTTATATTCTCGATGACGATACAACCGTCTACCCGGGACACGGCGAGAGCACAACCATCCGTGAAGAAAAACGGTTTAACCCATATACACAATAATATCAGATTGTTTTAGATTCCACCGCTTCTTTGAGGCTTTCTATTTCCGATTCCATTTTTTTGATTTTTTCTATCATAAGGGGAAGTCTCGCCTGAGCCGCCATCAGTTTTTTTGTTTTTTCCGCCGGTCTAGCCGGAGCGCCAAAAACCATCTGGTCGCCTCTGATGACTTTATTTGTAGGTATTCCTGCTTGAGCACCGATAATAACGTTATCGCCCACAGTAACATGATCTGCCAAACCTGCTTGACCGGCTATAATAACATTATCGCCTATAACACAACTGCCCGATATACCTACTTGCGAACAAAATATAGAGTTTTTTCCGATAATATCGTTATGCGCTATCTGCACAAGGTTATCCAGTTTTGTTCCTTCTCCGATAACCGTCTCGCCGAGAGTCGCCCTATCTATTGTAGTATTAGCCCCTATCTCCACATCATCCTTGATAATTACTTTCCCGATTTGGGGGATTTTTATTCTCCTGCCTTCATACTGTTCATAGCCAAACCCGTCAGAACCTATTACGACACCCGAATGAACAATCACATCGTTTCCGATAACACACCCGTGATAGATCATCACCCTCGGATTAATTACCGTATCCGCGCCTATGACCGTATCCTGTCCAATATACGATAAAGCCCCGACGACACTGTTTTTGCCTATTTTGACGTTATCGCCGATTACAGCATAAGGTTGAATCGAAACACCTTGCGCAAGTTCCACGTTCTCGCCTACCACTGCACTAGGGTGCACACCAGGCTTATAGTTTGGTTTTGTCTCATACGCTCGCATAAGCATTCCGAATGCGAGTTTTGGCATTTCGGTTCGGATTAATGTTTTATTTTGTCTTTTTATTGATTTAGAGACAACCACCGCACAAGCAGACGTTTTCTCTGCCTTATCCAACCACGCATCGTTTTCCGCAAAAACTAAAGTTCCTTCTTTAGCATTAGCTACATCAGCCAACCCTAAAACCTCTATATTTTCGTCACCGTCAATTTCTCCGCCTATTAACTGCGCTATTTCAACAATCGATTTTCCCATCGTTAATTCTCCTTTATGGTTTTCATGCCTTAGATTTTATTTATAGATACCGAATATGTCAATCTAATTGTTTTTAAGAGGATTGTTATTTTCTGGCAAAAACCATGTTTTTTTGTGATAATCTGTCTCAAAAAAGAACGTATCGCCAAGAATATTATGAACAAACAGGTTTTTTTATACATTTTTGCTTTTGTCATTTCGATATCGATGCATTTGTCGTTGTTATCGGGCACAACGTTTTTTCTCTCTTCACCCGCTCCCCTCATAACACCTATTCCCGAACATCGTTCAATAAAGATGCGGTTTGTAGACTCCGTAAAAACAAACCGATCCCAGCCACAATCCCCAACAGATTTAATATCCGACAATTCCAATACGGCATCCTGTCCTAAAAACCGGTCAACGGATAAATTTAAACAGATAAAAACCACAACCCCAAAAAAACCTCCGGGACAAAATATACCGTCATACAGACCGCAAAAACAGACTCCGCCCGCATCCAGTGCCGATTCTACAAAAATACCAAAAAACAAAAAACGTCAAAAAAATAAAAATCTAAAAACGGTTTTAGAGAAAAAACAGGTCATCATACAAAAAAAGTTCGAGGATCCCGCCAAACAAACCGCTAAAACAAAAGAGAAAACAGATTCGCCAAAAACCGATCACCCCAAACCTGTCAAACAGACCGCATCAAAACCTGATAGTTTTCTGCAAGGACAACAATCGTCAAAACGCCAGCCTCCACAGACAGGCAAGATCGACGACCTCGTCCATAAAGCTCAAACCGATGAGAATCTATCAAAAGAGCTTTTAGACCTGTTAGCTTTTAACGTAAAAAAGAATCGTCTGGGGGAATATTGGGCTCGAGTCAAACGAAAAATCAGTCGAAACTGGCAAACACGAATGCTCCCATACAGTGCCGAGTTATTTGAGAGCAAAGCGACAATCGTCTTTAAAATATCCTCCGACGGATCTATTGCGTATATAAAATCTATCGGATCGTACGGCAACTCTTTTTTTATAAAAGATTGTGAATCGGCAATTCGGGAATCGGCAAACTTTGAACCGTTACCCAAAGAATATATACACCGATCGGGTAAAAAATATCTTTGGGTATATATGACATTTTGGTATAATTTCGGCTCTTGAAGACCAATCATTAAAGAACGGAAGGTTTTTTAGTATGGATACCGTATATATGCTTATCGAAAAAGGCGGACTGATAATGGTCCCGATTCTTTTATGTTCGCTTATATCCCTGACAATAATAATAGAGCGGTTCATCGCTTTAAGGAGGGCTCGTGTTATTGCGCCAAAATTGTCGGCTTTGCTAGAAGATTTTTCCGACACAACCAAACAATCTATCATTGATTATTGCGATTCAAAACAGAACCCTTTCTCTAGAATCGTGAAAAAACTATTACTAAACGCTCATCTTAACCACACGGAAGCGGCAGAGATAATAAAAGTCACAGGTAAACAAGAGACCGCTTGTCTGGATAGAGGATTATTTCTCTTAGAACTTGTAGCGGCGATAACACCTCTTATGGGACTGCTAGGAACGGTTTTGGGAATGATTGATGTTTTTGATACCATCGCAAACCAAGGTGTCGGTCAAGCGCAAGCGTTATCGGCAGGGATATCTAAAGCGTTACTGACTACTGTGGCAGGGTTATCTGTCGCAATTCCATCGCTTGCGGCATTCAGTTTATTCTCTAAAAAAGTCGACAACCTGATATTCCTGATGGATCGGCATATTACAATTTTACACAGCAAAATTTACGGTATAAAAGTGGAATAGATATGTTCGCAGACTCTGTTAGAAAAAAGAAAAAAAATCTCGGTATTAATATAACGCCTCTAATAGATGTGTTGTTTCTCTTGTTGATATTTTTTATGGTATCGTCTACGTTCATAGAAAAACCGGGTATTGATCTGACTTTGCCTCAAGCGAAAACCGCTGAACTGTCGAAAACGGAAGATACAATCGTCTCTGTCGATAAAGACGGCAACATCTTTATAAACGCCAAAAAAGTACCCTCCGACAAACTGGAAAATAAACTTGCCTCGATTCAGCTTGAAAAACATGAAGACCAACTTGTGCTTCAAGCGGACGAGAACGTACCGTACAAAGTTATAGTATTCATTATGGACACTGCCCGTAATATAGGGTTTAAAAATATTGTAGCCTTGACAACCGTATCCGATGAAAATTAAACTGACGATTCTCGCAATATTCTTATTCGCCTTCGACCTGCTCGCGTCGTCATCAATAATCATATCGCCCCGAAACCTCTATTTAGACAAAGTCCGCCAAGGGGAAACCGTATCGGCAAAAATAACCATCCGCAACAAAACCGATCTGCCTGTCAGAATAATATCTATCCGCTCATCGTGTTACTGTATACGGATAGACAATTTTGTACCCGATACAAAGATAGCGCCGCACGAGAAAAAAAACATCCGCATTATTTTTGATTCAACAGACAAAGACGTCGGGATATCTAGATATTTTTTAAATATCAGGACAGACAGCAAAAAAGCACCCCTAACCAGACTGAATGTGCTGACAATCGTAGAGGAGAAAAAATATTCGGGACTAGAAATGACACCGTCTGTACTGGATTTTGAAGAAATTAACCAAAAACAAACCAAAACGTTATCCATACATATCTTTAATTACGGTCCCCGACAATACAAAATACTGGAAATAAAAAAACCTGCGGGATTAAAGATAGATGTTCCCGATAAAAAACTG
>CAZFUR010000031.1:0-11015 GCA_964522245.1 uncultured bacterium
GTTTCCTATATACAAAAAACCTTCAAACCGTTATCATTTATTGATAATCAAAAATCAGATTTTAACTTTAACGCTAGACATCACAATCCTGACAATCAAAACCCGGAGTATCTTTCATGGTTTTTAAGAAAACTAAACGAATAATATTCATGGCTCTATTAGTTGTTTTTACAAATATCTTTTCAGGCTGTGTGTGGAATGCCCACTCCGAGAAACAAATTCAGAATATCGTATCGAACAATCTTTCCAAAATAAATATTGGAATGACAGTTGATCATATTTACGCAATTATTGGAAAACCAGAAGGTATTTATCCACAAGAAAACACCGAACACTATAGAAAATGGATGAAAAGTATTCAAAATGTAACCACAAAATTTTATCCTGAGGAACTATTTTATAATCTAAATGGTACTGTAACTCAACATACTTATAACTACACCGTCTCCTTAAATGATGGAACTGGATTTAGCTTATATTATGATGATAACAATACGCTTATTGGCTGGTCTTGCAATGAAAGGGTCATACCCAACGATTGGGACGAAATCTGCGCCAAACAGGATAAACTCAGACTATCCAGTCAACAGAAATAACCGATATTTTATCCTCAACAACACACAATATAGATTCTGTTAACTGTTCGCAATATCCAACCAAAAAAATACGCTGAACGATCCCTCTAAAAAAACCGTAGTGACCAAAAAATTTGGTCACTACAAATACGCATTTTAAATCTATATACAATTATATATTCCAAACAGAATTCTACAAAACACTACCTTGCTGAATTGACTATACCCACAACATCAAGAACGTTCACCTCGCCGTCATGATTAATATCGGCATTCTGTAACTGCTGACCGACTAAAACCTCTTTACCCAAAATATGATTCACACATGCCGTCACATCCTGATCATTGACACTACCGTCAAGATTGATATCGCCTTGCCAAAAATCGTACCGCACAGTAAGATATGTTCTGCGATTCTCATGATACTCACTCGCTTTCAGACCCGTCGACTCAGACGGATTGCTCAACAAGATGACACCGTAGTTTGCCAGACTACCGTCTATCCATGCCTGCACAAGTTCCGTCAGATCTATTTCAGGGAAAAAATCGTGGTCTGCTCCGCCTGCTATTTCTGTCTGCCCTACCATGATCGGATCGTAATCGCCACCGGCTGTCGTCCACGCTTGCGAGGTCAACGCATTGTTCCACGTGACTTCATCCTCCGCCCAATCGGAAGTCAGGCGGTAAAGCTCAAGATATTCTCCGTATGACGGAGACGAGCTCTGTCCCCATCCGAAAAAAGCTATCTTCGCATCAACAACTCTCTTATTGTTCAGCTCAACAGGTAGATTAAATTTAATCACAAACCTGTCAAACGGATTCACGTAAGGTGTTGAACCGTAATTAGACGACGGCGACGACGACCGCAAAAACGCGTCATCCACCTCCGTCGTCGACTGCAACGTCACAGACGTAGCCTCAGGCGAAATATAACGAGATACCTCATTTGAATACAACGAGTAACCAAAACTGTTACGTGCCCTAACACGATAAGTATACGTATGATAAGCCGTCAGATTATTATCCACATACGCCACCGCATCCACAGGCAGGTTATCCACTATCACAACATAAACACCACCGTCCGTCCTGCGCTCCACAACATAAAACTCCTCATTATTACTATTATCATCCCAATCGAGAATGATATTCATACCGTCCAAACCCGACACAAGACCACTCGGAGCCGACGGCACCTACGAAACCATCGTCGCCGAATCCTCGTTAGACGGCAACGCGTTTCCATCGTTATTATAAGCTACTACTCTATAATTGTATTCACCCGTATCCAGTACGCCCGCACCGTGATTGTTATCGGTAACCGACGTTACATCGGCGCCGACGTTATCGTAAGAATCGTTCCACGCACCTGAATTAACCTGTCTTTGTATGATAAACCCTATTTCGTTATCGCTGTTATCAGTCCAAGTCAGCCTGACGGTACCGTTTATAGTGTCGGCGGTTGCGATCAGATTAGACGCAGGCACGGGCAGATTGAGTATGGTCGCTGACGAACTCCCACTGATAGCACTACCGAAACTGTTGTGCGCCTGTACTTTGTAATTATACGTTCCTGCGGATAACCCTGTGTCTGAAAATGTAGTCAGGTTTTCAGAGACACCGGCAAAATTTGTATTCCACGTACCGCCATTGAGTTGTCTATGAATAATAAACCCGCTCTCGTTATTTGAGTTATCCGTCCATGTCAGGTCGATTTTCCCGTTTGGAGAATCCGCCGTAGCACTAAGAGCGCTTGGCGCCAAAGGCGGATTAGCACTGATAATCTCACCCGACGCAATATTTGAAGGCACAGAGTTATATTCAGAACCTGTACCGTCGTTATCCAGATGAGCGATCACACGATACGAGTATGTTCCTACAGCCAAATTCTCGTCTAAATAGACGACGGTATCTGTGGCGATAGTAGTAGAAAGATCACTCCATGCACCACCATTAAATCGTCGTTGGAGTATAAAATTGTCTTCATTATAAGTTGTTGAATTATCTGTCCATGTCAAAGAGATACGCTGATTGACCGAATCAACCGTAGCACTTAAATCTGACGGAGCAGGTATAAGTTCGTTACCGCTCCAACCCGCAAGTCTTGCAAATAACCACCACACAGCCCTGCCTTTTAGTACACAGTTTAAAGTGGAATCCGCTCTTGCGGAACCGGAATGAGCGCAACTGCTACAACCTGTATAACCGTTCAAACCTTTAACCAAATTATACAGTTCCGACCCTGAATGTCTTGCAAGATATTGCGTTGCCCAGTTAGATTCTCTACTGCCGTTATCGTCGTTATCGTAATAGAGGGCATCGTCCAATCTTTTATCCAAAAAATAGTTACCGTCGGGATCGTAGTTCTCTATATCGGAAAAATCAAACAAGATTCTGTTGTGAGCTATACAATGTTGACGGATAACCTGATTTCTCGAATCGGACGAATCGCCTTCACCGCCACCGTTGGCATGCCCGGTCATAAACACAAACTTTACAGGATAAGCCGCCGCCCTCGGTTTTGAACCGCCTTCACCATACTCCGAGATCAGCCTCTCCATGTTGGTCAGATACCTCTGGATGTCATGACCGCCTATATTACACCACGACCAGATAATCACGTTTATATGATTGTTAGACGGGTTATCCAACAAAGTTCTTGTAGCTATTGTCCACGGAGTATCGCCGTTTGCGTCTTCGGAATCGCCTTGACTCAGATCGGGACAACCGGGTATACCGTAGTCGTCAAGGTCAAGCTGACCCGATGTGCCACTATCGCTCCAAGCGTATTTTGAACCAAACGGAGGATAATTCTCTAAAGCGTTTATCCCCGTTATAAGCTGGCTACCGTGCGATGTATGCTGGTAAGCTATATGCAACTGCGCTTTTACCGCACTAATCCACGAATCGGGAATCTGATGAATATCCGTATTCTCATGCCCGATTACAATCGCTCCCGAAACGGGCGATATAGTTACCGCAAAAAAAACACCGATTAAAAATACCGCTTTACAGATTAACTTATTCATTGAAAAAACTCCTTCTTACTGGTAGTTTAGTTAAGTGCATATTATCATCATTACAAAAAATAGTTAATCTGTTTTTTCACCATATTTGATTTTAGTTCGGATTGATGATATAATCAAGGTTGGGAAATGAAGGAGTTTTTTATGAAAAATCTGTTCGGTTTGTTTTTGTCTATACTAACGGCGGTTTCTGTGTTCGCCCAAGAAAACCCGGCTTTAGTAGCTTACAATTTTATTATCGACCCGACAAAAACACAAGTATCTGTACCCGTAGTATTTCAGTGCGAAGGCAATGTCTGTAGCCTGCAATTCGATATAACATACGACACATCCTCCGTATCGGCGGAAACGGTTGAACTGGATACAACGGAAAATACGCATTTTGTGAAATCAAACGAAATAACCGACGGCACACACAGAATCGTAATATATTCGTGCACTAACAATCCGATATCAGGAAATATCGTAATAAAAATACCTTTTGAGATTTTGTCCGCCAATCCGACACGGATTACTATATCGAACGTGACAATGTCGTCTTGCGACGGAACTTCGGTTGAACCTTTCACACTAAAATTCGGCGCAGGTTCCGTCGATACCGATAACGACACAATCCCCGATATCGTGGAAGAAGACTATTGCGGGAACATAACCTGTCTTGCCGAATCAGCGGATTACGATCTGGACGGTCTATCCGATAAAGACGAGATTCTAGCAGGTACCGATCCCACCGATAACGATTCCATATTTGAAATAAAAGAATTTGATACAACGGATCTCCCTGACGACAAAAAAGGAACAACCGTAACATGGACATACGAACTCGGAAGAATCTATAAACTCAAATGGCGCAACATCTTATCTAGCACGGATTGGGTAGAGGCAAACTCGCCGACCGTCACAACCAACACAACAAAATCATGGACAGACGACGGATCATCTCATCAGATGAACGGTCAAGCCCCGTCAGACGTGACAAGCAGAATATACAAAGTCACCATAGATAGATTGGAATAACCCCTCAATTAATAATCTTTTAGATTATATTTCTTTTCAACATTACTCATCAATAATGTTTTTCTAGAAAAAACAAAACTACTCAGTTTACCTTAGTTTGTTTATAAGTTATTAGATTATATTTATCGAGAAGCAAAAATATATCCTTTCCGTGCGTATACGCACACAAATCCAACCTTAATAAGGAGATTAAAATGAAACCTGTAGACGAAACATCAATCGCCCAGATGGTCTATGACGACTGGAGAGCGGGCAGGGAACGTATGCACTCTCTGATAGAACTGTGCAAAGAGGCAGACCGCCAATGGGACGGAGTTATGACACCTAAAGATTTTCCATGGAAAGAGTGTTCTAACCTGAATGTGCCGATCACTTCATCGATAGGAGATACATTGTTGGCTTATCTTGTGAGAAATCTGTTGGGTCAACGCCCGTTACTGAAAGTGAAACCGAGAGGAGATACACCACGGCGTAACGCTAAAATCATGGAAGCGGTCATAGACGATCAAGCCTACAACGAAACCAACCTGTTTAACGCTATGCTAGAAGCGTTCCATGACGGACTGAGATACGGTGTTTGGGCTGTGATAGTCGATTGGGACGAATACGAGATAGATTTGCCCGTACGAGTAGCGGTACCGAAAACCGATGACCAAGGCGAACTGATCGGATTTGAAGAAGAAACCGTCTCAAAAAAGAAAACCGTCAGCAGACCGAAGGTAACGCCTCAGAATATCACGGAGATAGTCGTATCGCCTCAGGCGACCTGCATAAACAGCGACGGTGTGGGTAACCCTGCGGATTACGTGATTTTTCGCAGATTCTTCAAAATGGACGATCTTGTTAAAAAATCTGTCGATAACGGAGGAGTGTATTTTAATATCGATAAACTGAGCACTCGGAGACATTCGATTTCTTTTGATGAAATTCTCAGAGAAAAAGAAGAACGGCTCGGCATAACACGCAATAATACCGCCGAACACGATTTTGAAGGGCTGGAAGGATGGTACTGGCACGATATAGACGGCGACGGCAAAAACGAGTTGTGCATTTTTACGGTAATAATAGATAACGGCAACCCTGTCTTAATCCGCAACCAAGAGTGCCCTTTTCGTCATTATAAAATCCCGTTGATCTGGCAAAAATTGTTCCCTGAACGTGGTTTGTACTCAAAATCGATACCCGCATGGCTTAAAGATATTCAAGACGAGATCAATACCATACACAACCAACGGCGTGACGCGGTTAGTCTATCGTTACTGAAAATGTGGAAGTACAGACTAGGTTCAAGATTCGACGCTAACCAAGAAATATACCCGGGATGTATGATTGGGGTTATGGATATGGAAGATTTCGCCCCGGCGGTCACCTACGAGCAAGGTATCGTCCCCGCCATAAACGAAGAAGAACTTCTGAACACATACATAGAAAAAATGACCGGTATCACAGATTACGCTCTAGGCAGAGAAAGCTCAGGGATATCTTCCCCAACCGCTACAGGCACGCTGGCTCTAATTAATAACTCAAACTTGCGCATCGACCTGATATGCAAATTCTGGCGCAACGGCGGATTAAGAGAACTGGGATATTTTCTAGGCGAACTCAACAAACAGTTTTATCCGATAGAATCCAAACTCGAACCGATCGACCCGTCGTTGTTTGTAGAAACCGATCTCGACCAAGGTATGCTCCGAATACTGATCTCCGATCTGGAAGGCGATTTCAAATACGAGTATGCCGGCAACCATAACCTCATAGATAAAAATGCCGAAAGAATGCAATCGGTTTTTCTCTATGACCTGCTTATGAACAATCCGCTCATACAAGATAATCCCGATTCGCTATACGATCTGACAAAATATATGCTCTCAACTTATGGACAAAATGAAATCAGCTTGACTCATCCCGAAAAAACCAAAGAAGAAAATTTTGAACAACTCAAACAAGCAATCCTTGAAGCGAGTTACATCAATCGGATTGAACAGATCAAAAACGAAAAGGAAAGAATAGAAAAAGAACCTCAAAAAAAGTATCCCGCCACAAAAAAATCTAAAAAGAAAAACCACCACGTTTAATAAAAATCTTTTATATCTAACCTTAACCTCTTTAGAGGAGAAACAACATGTCCACAACAACGGATAAAAAAATCGTCCTGTGGGAGAAACAGATAACAGACTCCGACAACATAAAAGAACTCGTGCAATCCGAAGGCTGGAAGGTGATGGTAAATCATCTAAAAGAAATCCACGAAACAAAAATACTCGACAGTTTCAGAAGAATACCCGCAGACTCAAAACATGATGTGGGCTTTAGAATCCTGCAAGGAGAATACCAGATGCTCTATCAGATTTTCAGGGTGCCGTTTGAGATAATCGAGATTGGCGAACAAGCCAAACGAAACATCGAAAAAACAGAAGCCAAATAACTAGACACAGCAATGTCAAATATAAGCGATACGATTATCTCAACTAGGTAGTCGTGTCGCTTATTGTGAGGGTAAAAAGTGCAAAATTGGAGGATAAAATGCCTTACTCATATAAACTTGATAATCGAAAAACAGGTGTTAAAAAATTTATTGACCGTTTAATGGGAATTTACGATGATAGTATCCGTTCGTCAAATCCGTCATGGAAGGCGGGACGAAGAATGTTCAAAAATAGATACGAATACAAAGATAAGGATGTTTCCGGATTTAAGCCAGAGTTAATAGATCATGAGCAAAATGAAGCTGTCGCTAGGCATGTGCTGGGACATGCAAGTGTTCTTTTAGCAGGAAGAGGTTTCGATAACGCTAACAAATTAGATATAATACCCAGTAGAAGAGATATTGGAGAATTAATCGGGTATGGGATATCAGGCATTGCTCAGATTATGGATATCGGGCAAAAATTCTGGCCTATTGGTGATAAAGATCACATAAGGGGACAGGCAAATGTTGAGATATTAAATGATTACATCGCACGAGATATTGCCAACGCTTTTACTCGCGCATATAAGGGTAAATATTCAAGAGAACAACTAAGACGAAAACTATTCCGATTACTCAGTCAGTAAAGGAGGATTCTGTGAAAAAAGTTATATTAGGAATATTTATCGGATTCATTTTATGCTATGTCAATTTTTATCCATATAAGAGCGAAATTGCCTCTGAACTCTCACCAAACAGAAAATATAAATTGATCTACGAAGCTGAAAGACATGGTGGAATTTTTCCTGGCTATTACCGACACTATATACAAGTTATAGATACTTCTAATAACAAGTCTTTGTTTTCCGATTTTGTTGAATCCGATGATATCAAAAGCCCTTATAATAAGGCTCATTGGAACGGCGACACTATTGTTGTTACCGGGAATGATTTTTATTCCCGTGACAGGAAATTACAGAAAATTGAAGTGACCAGAGAACATACTATTTTCTATTTCCCTGAAGGTTACGCCACTAAATAACCTTAATCCACAAAGATATCATCCATCAAAGTACCATACGGAGAAAAAGCGAATTTTACGCTCAAAAGAACCGTGAAAATCACACTCATGATTGTTGTAGATATAATCGCGATCATAATCATAATCTGATACTTTATAGCCATAACAGGATCAACTCCACCCAAAATAGCACCCGTCATCATACCGGGCAAAGCAACAATACCCATAGTAGCCATCGCCGAAAAAGAAGGTTTCAGCGCCAACACAATACTTTTCTTTAAATACGGCAACAAAGCCTCAATACGACCCGCCCCTAACGACAAAGTATAAAGATACCTGTTATTGTTATCCTTGATATTCCTGTAGAACGATTCTATCCCCACAATGTTACCCCGCAAAGAGTTGCCCAGCAACATTCCCGCTATCACTATAAAATATCTGGCATCAAAAATATTATCAATCCTCACAACAAACAGATTCACAAACACAACCACCAAAAACGTTGTGCTCGCAAACGATACAAAAGACGACAGAAGGATTTTCGACTTATTCAGCTTTGACATCCTGATAACGGAAAAAACCGCAACCGTCACCATAACCATAAACCACAACAGATTAAAATAAGGATTGTTTACGGCAAACAAGTATCTAAAGAAAAAAGCTATCAGAACAAGCTGGATTATCATGCGGATAACAGAATAAACCAACTCCCTCAAAATAGATAGTTTCAGATAAAAATCCAACGCCACAGGTATCGCCAACAACAAAAAAACACCTATCAACGAATAGATCGATATATCAATCATCGCCACCCCTTTGTATCCAGATCATAGATTCTCCTATCGGGATGACCATCTCTTAACCAAACATTATCATGAGATATAACCACTACGGTTTTATCTTTTAAATTCAGAAAATAATCAGATACCTTATTTTTAAGATCTCTATCCAAAAATGACGTAACCTCGTCAAGCAGATAAACATCACGATTCAACAAACAAGCGATAACTATCGCCAACCTCTGCTTTTCGCCTCCCGAGAGATCATTGACATTCTTTTTCAGAACATTACTATCCAGTTCAAACAAGACTAATTTCGATCGGATATCATCATAGGAGACGGAAAGACGCGTATTTGCGTGATACATAAGATATTGGCTTATTAAATCACCCACAACACCATGTCCGATACTTAAATCTTGCGAAACGTACGCAACCTTTTTTCTGACCCGCCAAACCGATTTTTCGTTCAGCTCCGTTCCGTCAAAAAAAACCTCTCCTGAATCCTGTCTGGCAAAGCCCAGCAACAGATAAAACAGCGTAGTTTTCCCTGTTCCAGACTTACTGGCAATTACAACTTTCTGATTCTTCTCTATACGGATAGAAATATCCCGTAAAATATATTTTTCATGGTACTGAACAGAGACATTTTTGTATTCAATCATGTGATTAGATTATACAGCGTCCTTAATTGTATCAAAATTATTTTTGACTATTTTTGCCGATGACCGAAGAGATTTTAGCTCGTCATCGGATAGTTTCAGCTCAATAATATCCGCAACCCCTTCACGCCCCAATTTCACAGGTACACCCACACAAACATCTGATAAACCGTACTGACCCGATAAAAACACACTCGACGGTATAATCCGTTTCTGATCTTTTATGATACTCTCCACCATCTGAACAGCCCCCGACGACGGAGCGTAATAAGCACTACCCGCTTTCAACAATTTCACAATCTCCGCACCGCCTTTTCTTGTACGATCGTTTATCCGCTCAATTTTCTCATCCGTCATCAGTTCCGTTATCGGGATACCGCTAACGGTTGTAAATCTCGCCAGAGGAACCATCGAATCACCGTGTCCGCCAAGCACCATCGCTCTTATATCCACCGGAGAAACATCCAGCTCCATCGCTATAAACGCGCACATTCTGGCAGAATCCAATGCCCCCGCCATACCGATCACTCTGTTTGCAGGAAACCGTGTTACCTTCAAGGCAAGCTGAGTCATTATGTCTAGGGGATTAGTCACAAGCAAGACTATGCTATCGGGCGCTTTATCGGCGATCTCACGGCTGACGGATGCGATTATCTTGGCATTAGTCAACAGAAGATCTTCACGACTCATACCCGGTTTTCTCGGAATACCCGCAGTGATAACAACCAGATCGGAATCTTTTATATCATCATAGCTGTTTGTGCCCCGCACAACCGATGAAAAACCCTCCAAAGACGACGACTCATACATATCAAGCGATTTTCCTTGCGGAACTCCCTCTATTATATCCAACAAAACCACATCACCCAGATCACGCTCTGCAACCCGCTGCGCCAAGGTCGCACCCACAAATCCACCGCCTATAATCGATATCTTGTTTATCATTATACAATCCTTTCCGAAACATTTTTGCGATTTTATTCGGTTGATAATAATACAGGCTTGATAAAGAAATTTAAAGGAAAAACTCTATCGCTCCGACAGCTCGGACGACAATATAGGCAATCTAATCAAAAATACCGCTCCCACCCCCGCAGATTTTATATCCAACCGACCATTATGCTCGGTTATGATTTTTCTGGTGACAAATAACCCCAACCCCGTACCTTTCGCCCCTTTGGTACTAAAATATTTTGACGCGGTGATTTTGTCTATATCCTCTTGAGATATCCCGCAACCGTTGTCGGATACGCTCAACTCTACAATGTCGTCGTCAAGTTTCTTGGAAGATACCGTCACTTTCGGTACCGCCACACCGCCACAAGCATCAAAAGCGTTGGAGACCAGATTCAAAACCGATCTGTGTATTCCCATTGGATCAAAATAGAAATCTCCGATTGTATCATCAAGAGAAATATTCAATTCAATACCCAACGATTTCGCTCGCTGTGCACAATCTTCCACAATATTAGATAATACCTTATTTATATTCCCTAACGAATATTCAGGTTTTCTATCTTTCGAGAAC
>CAZFUR010000032.1:0-4876 GCA_964522245.1 uncultured bacterium
GTATTTTGATACACGAGGATTCAAAAAGAGCGATTCTTACTTCAAAATGGACAGGCTACTATCATTGTCCGCAAAAATGACCGAAAAAGCGGGCTTCAAAACATCGTGGAAAAAACAGGCAAACTGTTTGGGAAAAACGAATGCCCCGATACAGCCATATACTGGGGATGGTACTCGCTACAAAAATATAGAGATTCCTTTACATTCGTACCCGGAGCGATAGGAGTCCACATAGCGTCAAACGAATGCGAATCGTTAAAACACGGTAACATTTGGTGTCCGCAGATGATAAAACACGGTGTTACAGTCACCGTCGGTCCCGTAAACGAACCTTACCTTTCAGCCTTTCCGAATCCGGTTGTATTCTTAGGAGCACTTTTTGACGGATACTCCTTGGCGGAATCTTATTTTATGGCAAAACCGTATTTATCGTGGCAGATGGTTCTAGTCGGAGACCCTCTATACAGACCTTTCAAAAACAAACCGACGGCAAAATAGATATCAGAAATTTATGCTTCTTCTTTGAAAGGATCAACGGCATAATACTTTTTCATCAATCGGATAGTTTTATCCTGTTTCCATCTTTTGATTTTCATACCGCGAAAAACCAGTGTAAAGAAAAAATGATAGAACAAACCTATCCCCCAACCTAAAATCGGGTATATCGCCCAAAAAACGTCGGGTGAATATATACGGTTACACACAACAAGAGAAAAATTGGTCAACAGGTACACTATGATATGGACATACAGCAACGCCCTTTTCTCAAACCGTTCTTCCTGCATAGGGTTTTTGCTGGACAGATCGACAAAAATATACACATACGCAAAATGACCGAATATTCCGCATCCCCAGAAAATAGCTATCCAAACACTCCAAAAAACACCGTTGTATTTCAGAATATTACAAACAACCAACGGCAAGTTGACTGTAAAATACAATAAAAGGTGCATAAAAAAAATCATTCTGTTCTGAACAATCTGTTTTGCGTGATTATAATATTTCAGGTTTTGATCAGGCTGAATCTTTCTGGTTTTAGAATCCATGGTTTCCTCATACAAATATATTTTATCCAAAAAACAAAACTAATCTAATTTTATCCCGATTGCAACAGAAATAGTTTTGACCCGCAAAAAATTATTGCACCTGCATAAATATATTGCGCATTTTACGATAACAACAAGAACATCATATAACGTTAACTACTCTATATAAACGACTTATTTGAGTTCAAAACAAGAATATTCACGTCTCATCCCCGTCAAGTGGCACACTGTTTGCTTGATACCTGCGCACAAATCAAAACCGATGCTCAAGGAGGAATTATGGTTAATTATTACGAGGTTCTGCAAATCCATACTAAAGCCGACCAAGCAGTAATAAGAGCGGCTTATAGGGCATTGATGAAAGAACTTGGTAACCATCCCGACCACGGCGGTAACCTCAAGGACGCACAGAGAATAAATGAGGCGTACGAGAACCTAATCGACCCGCAAAAAAGGCGTCTTGTCGACAGACAATGGAACAAATCCGCAAATACCGCCTCAAAACCTCAGGTTCTTGTAAGATGCTCTCAGTGCAAGACCTTAAACAAAGTAGCTCACAAAACAAACAAAGCTAAATGCGGTAGATGCGGAGCTTTATTATCGCTAGAGACGAGACGATCCTCTAAAATAAACCTATTTGCTCATAACCTTATAAAAAACCTTCGTAAGAACGGATGGTCTATGACAAAAAATACCGCCGAAGGGTTTCATTATTCGTTACAAAACGATTTTTTCCTGAAAAATTATATCCATATCAAAAAAGTAGATACCGTTACCGCTCAAAATATTCATCAGATAACACAAGAAGCTATCGAATCTTACAAAAAACAGATTCTTCCGGTAGGTCATTATTTTGTGATCCTCGCCGACAAGATGGAATATATCTCATACATCATCCATCAGACGGAAAAGGCAACGAAAGAGATGAACAGCTGGTCGTTCGGTCTGATTATTCCGGTAGATTTATCAAGAAGACAGGTTTTTCTGCCTAAGATTAACATTAATAACCATCCCGCCGATATAGTCAGTATGAAAAACTATATCTTTAACTGATACGGCAGGCAACCAGATGAGAAAACTGAAAATCATGCAAGCATGCGAAGGAATGGTTCTCGCTAAACCACTTACAAATTCTGAAGGGAAAGTTCTTGTCGCGGAAAAATGCCGATTGACGGAAAAAATCATCACCCGCCTTGACGACTGGGGATGCGACGTGATCTTTGTAGAAGGCGACCCCCAATCCGATGAAGAAAAAGGTATCGTGGTAGGGTTGGACATATCAAACGGCAATACGGAAGAACTTTTTGAACAAATAGATAAATCGTTCTCGAAAGTATCCGATGATAATCTTATGCAAAAAGTCAAAGAAGCACTAAAAGAACAACTGCTAAAAAAGTTGAGTCCTAATGATACTTGATAAAAAAGAAATGCGGTTTTTGATCAATAAGATTGATACCCTTCCCACACTGCCTCATGTGGTCAGCAAACTGGGCAAGATTCTGGAGAACCCTATGGTATCCGCAGAAGAGGTAAATCGGATTATATCGTCCGACCAAGTGCTTACGGCAAAAATACTCAAACTGGTAAACTCCGCTTTTTACGGTTTCCCCGGACAAATCAGCACAGTGACTCACGCCATCGTGATACTTGGCTTCACGGCAGTAAAAAGCATTGCCCTATCCGCCTCGGTTTTTGATATGTTCCCCGCACAAGGGCAAGCGTTTCAGTTTGACCGCAAAAAGTTTTGGGAACACTCCATCGGGACGGCAGTCATAGCCAAAGTTCTAGCAAGAAAGATGAACTATCAAGAAGAAGAAGAGGCTTTTGTCGCAGGTCTGCTTCATGATATAGGAAAAGTAATTTTAGATCAGTATATACACGATCTGTTCTTACTGATCTTGACCAATACCCAACAATGGGATACAAGTTTCATCGAAGCGGAAAAACAGATGATGAACTTCAATCACCAAGACATCGGTAACTGGCTTGGCGAGAAATGGTCACTACCTTTGGAGTTGAAAGAATCTGTTGCGTACCATCATACACCCGATAAAGCCAATAGCGGATTCATTCTGGCGACTATATGTCATCTAGCAGACATATTCGCAAGGGTAAAAAAGATAGGCAACGGCGGCGATAATTTTGTACCTCAAATCAACCCCGCCGCATGGAAAGCGTCCACACTTACGGACGATGACATACTACCTCTTTTAGACGAAATAGATGAAGAAATAGAAAAAGCAGAGATTTTCTTCACTATGATAGGAAACAAATAAGACTGTTTCAACAAACTAACCGATTTTAGAATCAAGAGCGACCGTTTGCCTGAACTTTTCGGCTTCTTTTCTTCTCTTGTAGAGTTGTAACGCTTTGATTCTTTCTTTCAGGTCAAACGCCACATCGCTTATATCCAGCAACATATACTGACCGCCTTTTTTGAGATACTCTATCACTTCCGAATCGTTAAAACAGAAATAGAATGAGTCTCCGTCGGTAAGAATCCTGACGTTATGCCTACCGTCTAATGCGACATGAAAAGGG
The DNA here is from genome assembly GCA_964522245.1 of uncultured bacterium. Classification (GTDB taxonomy): domain Bacteria; phylum Auribacterota; class Auribacteria; order Auribacterales; family Auribacteraceae; genus CAZFUR01. Next base: position 3,588 of record CAZFUR010000032.1, read on the forward strand.
TTTTCGAGTTCATGAGTCTCTCTAAGATATTCAATCACTTTACGGATCCGATTAAAAGAAAGCCCTCTTGCTTTCAATTCCGAAACTGCTTGAAGAACAAGCACATCGGTAACGGAATATTTTCTTCGAGTCCATCTTTTTCGATTTTTTTTGGAGAGGCTGGGAGAGAAAATACCTTCTTTGTCGTAATAAACCAAACTGTGTCGTTTTATATTTGTCAGTTTTTCAACATCAGAAATCGAATATATCTTCTCCAACAAGAACACTTTTAAACCTCCACTTAGTTGCTAAATAATGCGTTTTCATCGACGCGACATGTAGATTATAGATGTAAATCTGAGGGCATCTGACCTAGATTAGATCAAAAACTAACAAAAAGTCAACACCAAATTAAAAAAATATTATCTTTTACTTGCGCTGATAGATAGTTATAAACTCAGTATGGTCAAGAGCTTCATAGGTATGGTCCAAAGTCGGATCGAATTTGATCATCTCGCCAAGACGCATAACATTATCTTTATCGTTGACGGTAATCTTCAGGCTGCCTTTTGAGACATAACAGACCTCATAATCGTCTTGATGATCGAAAAGTTCTCTCAGTTTTTTTCCTTTTTCGATTTTGCCGAGAATGATTTTGAGGCTATTCAGATCAAAAATAGTTAATTGAGCGCCATTAAGATTTTTTTTGACACCCTTGTCGATCCGTGAGACGTGTTCATTTTCCGCCAACGAAATCAGATTTGTAGCCGTTATACCCAGAGCGTCTGCGATTTTCGATATTGTTTCCAGTTCAGGTTTTCCCTTGTTGCGTTCCAGGTTAGCAACGCTTCCATAAGCCAAACCTGATTTTTTACACAACTCTTGGATAGACAACGCTCTTTTTTTTCTCAACAACTTCAAACATGAAAAATCATATTTAGTATTCACAAAACGCCTCCTAGTCTTAGGCCAATCGTCTTATTTCCCTGTCCGATTCAAAAGATGCTGTCGTAGTTTTTAGGTGACCGGGTAAAACATATCTTTTATATAATAATTAGTAAAACATGTCAAGAGATCAAGCACTTACGGAAGCTCCACATTTCAGATTCATGGAGTCTTTTTTGAGGGCGATTATCAGTTGTAGCGCATCTAGCGACAAGAAAAAACAGCTTCTTGTTAATACTTTAAACCAGTATTAATAACTTAATAAAACAAAATAGTTTCACAATATACAAGATTGTAAAAATTTCGTGGATTTAATTCATAAAAAGGTCTATACTTTGGGTGTTGGGTCAGTTGGGGTTGCCTGT
>CAZFUR010000032.1:4886-10659 GCA_964522245.1 uncultured bacterium
CCATTAGAGGGACAATATGATTACAAGACAAAAATCGTGTTCTATATTCAAAACACACATATTATGCATATCGGTTATATTCCTACTGTTTTGGCTAATCCCATCCACTGCGTTATCCACATCTTTTCAACCGCCTATAATTCATAAAGTACGATCAGGGGAGACATTATGGGATATCGCAAAAAAGTATAATGTCCCTATCGACATTATAATAAAGGCAAACGATATAAAACAACCGAATAGGCTGCGTATCAATCAATCTTTGAGTATCCCGCCACCGGACTATTCCAAACAAGAATCTTATCACGATTCGGAGTTAAAAAAAGGGGTTTATTATCGGCTAAAAAAAGGCGATACGCTGTGGGATATTTCCAGAACCTACCAAGTCTCCATAAACAAGATCAAAGAAGCGAACGGTATTGATTCCCCAAAAAAATTGCGTATCGGCAAAGTCATCTTCATACCTATGACCGAGCTACAATTAAAATCATTCAGAAGCAACGAGACCTTAAAAAACAGTCTGCGCAAAAAATTGAAACTACATGGAGTCAAACAGCGCAAATGGAAATATATAGTAATACATCACAGTGCCACACATTCAGGTAATGCGGCTTCGTTTAACTATTATCATAAACACACCCGGCACATGACAAACGGTTTGGCTTATCATTTTGTCATAACCAATGGTAGCAACAGTCCTGACGGGAAGGTAGAAATAGGAGGCAGGTGGAAAAAACAACTGCAAGGCGGACATGTCAAATCCGAGTACTATAACGAGGTAGGTATAGGGATATGTCTTGTAGGTAATTTTCAGAAATATTCTCCGACAAAAAAACAGATCCGTTCTTTGGTAGCCTTATTACAGGTACTTCAGGAAATGACCGGGATTCCGTCTAGCAGGATAACCGGTCACGGTAACATCAAAAAAGAATACACGCTCTGCCCCGGAAAATATTTCCCTATGAAACGAGTAAAAAAGATGTTGATGTTTTAAGATCAACACCAATAATCGTAACACAGCATTTTGACAAGAAAAGAACAAACCGATGAGTTTTTATGTATAAAAGAATAATCACCCACCATGATCTTGACGGGATAGTTTCGGCAGCGTTGTGCAGTGATTATTATAATATTGATAACATAATATTCGCCTCTCCAACCTCGATAGAAGATAAACATATCACCGTATCGAAAACAGATATTATTTGCGATCTTCCCTACGCCGCTTCATGCGGACTGTGGTTTGATCATCACCCGGGTAACAATCACAAGTTCAAATACTATGGAATCAATCCACAAACCATCCCCGGCAGTTACTCGTTAAAACCGAGTTGCGCCAGGGTAATTTTGGATCACCTAAAAAACGCCTCATGGAATGAACATATAGAAGAAACCGTAAAACAGACCGATCTGATAGATTCGTTCGCGTATCCGTCTAAAGAAGATTGGGAGAAAGAGACGACAGGTAAACTTTTGAATTTTGCTATTCTAATGCCGGGCGAAACTTCTGTCGAGAAATCAAAATTTATGACAAAACTGGTAGGTATGATCACAAAATATTCTCTTGAGGAAATTTTAGAATTTGATTGGGTAAAACCAAGAATTGACCAATATCGTATATCAGAGGAAAAGATGACCTCTTTAATAGCTCAATCAATCGTTTTTCTACCGCAAGATACAGAAAAAAGTATCCCCGTCATAGATATGACAAAACATAATAGTAAACCTGATGTGATTAGAACACTGGCATTCAAGATATACCCCCACGCAAAAGCTATTATTCTTATACAGAACAGTTATATGAAAAATATCAAAACGAACAACCTGAATATTTCCATGTCTATCGGTTTTTGTTATTTCAACAAAAAACACGGCAAGGATATCGGTTCTATCATGGATAGTCTCGGATTAGGAGACGGACACAAGGGTGCCGCCGGAGGACGTATAATTTGTGAATCCAAACAAGACATGTTAAATAAAAAACAGACCGTTTTGAACAATATTTTTGATCTTTGGCAACAACAACCCGAGACGATTATTTAAAGATTTTATTATCAGAAACGGTTCCGGCTCTTTGAGCCATGGCACGAGCTTTTTTGATATCACCTATTTTATATAGGAAACGTATATAATCCACATAAACATCCGCATAACGAGGATTTGTTTGAATAGATTTCTCAAAACACTTTTTCGCCACAGTTTTCTTACCGACACGCAAAGCTTGTCTTGCCATAACGTGATAATCTCTGGCGGATACAGGTTTTAAGATACAAATCGCCAAAAAAAATACGACGAGGAGAAAATAACCGATCAACGTTTTAAAAAAAGAGACTTTTCTGTCAAAAAGCCTCAGTATTATCAGGGTATACAAAACAAACACAGGCAGAATTTTGGAACAATGGTAAAACAAACTGATTGAGTCACTCCAATAAGGTTGTACCTCCGTGTATCCGCTTCCCAGATTAATATCAAAAAAGTAAAAAGCAGTGGGTACGGCAAATAAGAGCCATAAGAAACCGACAGATTTCTTATTATTTCTACTATATTCGACAGCTAATACAGGTATCAACATAACAAAATGATGTTCCCAGACAAATTTGAACACCAGAAAAAAAGTAGTCAACCACAACAATATCATATCCACGGGATCCCTCTTTTTGGAATAGATATGAACAACGATCGACACCGCCATTACCCCCACAATCCATGATATATGCGTATATAAAACGATATTTTTATCATACGTAAAAATAGAGATTATATCCTTCAAAAGAGGATAAACCCCAAAATTTCCCGCCTGATAGAAATAATCCACTGCTCCGCCAAAGACGTATTTCAGAAAAAAAGCCAGATCATTTTTGAAAAATAAAAAATACGGCAAAAACAATCCAATAGATACAACCAACGCAATAGACAGATTTTTCCATTTTTTCTCCGATAAATAGATCGGTATAAGAAAAACCGTCATAAGTTTAATGTTCATGCTGACAGCCAAAGGGATCATTGTCAGCAAATTTTTTTTCTTTAAAAAACCGTACATAATCATAGAGATCAACATTGCCATAACGGTATTTGTTTGACCATGATATAAATCCAGATAATACGGTGTAGAGACTAAAGAAAAAGATAAGATCGGCAAAAAATCGCAGGCGAAGACAATTTTTTTAAGGAGAAACAGCATCACAACAAAAGCACACCCTATAATTACCAGCCATATCCTATACGCCGACCAAGGAGAAACGGTCTGTGAAATTACCCCCACAGTACACCCTAACAGAGGCGGATACTTATAAAGTGCCCCATAAGGAATAACTAATTTTTTATTTTCCGTCCGATAAATGCTGCAACCGGATACAACATCCGCTCCGGCCTGATAGAATTGAAAGAAGTCACCGCCTTTACCGATTCTGTGAGAAGAATCATTGAACAGCGGATTAATCATACCTGTTCCAAGAGAGACCCAAAACAAAACGTGAACAAGCAAGGAAAAGAGAAAAATAACCTTTTTTGGATTTCGCATAAAACCTGTTTATTTTTATTTATAAAACCGAACGTCCACCGTCTGGATTTGTATTGTGCTCATTCCCGCATACTCGTTAACATTGAGGGAATACGTCATATCTATTTTATCGCCTTTAGCCAACCGTTTGAGTTTATTTTGCATATTAAACCCTATCGCCTCTATGATAAACCCTGCTTCGTCTCCGACAACAAATTTTATATGGTTTCTGCCAAAACATCTTGGTGTTTCCTGTACAATCAATCCTTGAGATAGAAAAACCGGAGTTTTATTTTTCTGACCGAACGGAGCCATAGATTCTATTTCCGAATAAAGTTCGTTGCCTATTTCAGACAATTTAAGTTTATAATCTATGAATACCTCCGGGTCAAAATCCTCGTCACCCATTTGTTCATTGGCGATTGCGTTGATTTTTTTTCTGAACGAATCGATATTTTCCGTCTTTATAGATAACCCCGCCGCCTGACTATGTCCACCAAATTCCGATAACAAAGATTGACATTTATTGATACATTCCAAAATATTGAATCCATTGATGCTCCTTGCCGAGCCCCTGCCAAAACCGTTTTCCAGCGCAAAAACTATTGCCGGTTTAGAGTATTCTCTTGTCAAACGGGATGCTACAATACTGACAATACCGACCCCCCAACCTTCTTGAGCTATAACCAAAATTCTATCTTTTTGAATATCGTAATTCGATTCAATAAAAACCTTTGCTTTTTTAAATATCTCCTCTTCCATTTTCTGTCTTTGTCTGTTGCTGTCTTCCATAGCAGACACTAATCGTTGAGCCTCATCTTTATCGCTACAAGTCATAAGTTCCACTCCAAAAGCAGCGTCTTTAAGTCGACCTATAGAGTTAATTCTCGGAGCCATGAGAAAACTTATATGCGAAGTTTTCATCACTGTATCTTTAGATATTCCGGACGTTTCTTTAAGTTTTTGCAAACCGATTTTAGATGTTTTTGACAACCTTTTTAATCCATACATAACAAATATACGATTTTCGTCTATTAGAGGTACCATATCCGCCACCGTCCCCAGCGCAACAAGATCCAGATGTTCTTTAAGATCCACATGATCAAAATTATGCATCTCGCATTCTCTTGCTCTTTTGAGTATCGCATGAGCAAGTTTAAAAGAAACCCCCACCCCCGCAAGATCTTTGAAAGGATATTTACTATCCGGAAGATTAGGATTAACTATCGCCACCGCATCAGGCAATTCGTCTCCCGGCATATGATGATCCGTCACAATCACGTCCACTCCAAGCTCTTTTAAGCGTTTCACCTCATCCACGGCGTTTATGCCACAATCGACCGTAATCATCAAAGTAGCACCAACCTTAAGAGCCGATTGAATACCTTCTTCTCCGACACCATACCCATCGATTAACCTATTCGGTATAAAAAATTTGACAGATACGTCAACTTCTCTGAGGATATAACTGAGCAAAACCGTGCTAGTGACACCATCGACATCATAATCGCCGTGAATCAAAACAGTTTCCTTGTTTTTGATAGCCTGCATAATACGGTCAACCGCCGAATTAAGTCCATCAAGAAGAAAAGGGTCACGCAGATCATTCAGCGTAATGTTTAAGAATTTATCTACTTTGTCTATAGAATCCAGTCCACGATTTATCAGAATCTGAGCAACGACTCTACTAAGCTCAAATTTTCTGGAAATTTGGTCTCGCAAGGCATCATGAACCGGGTAAAGCACCCATTTTTTTTTCATTTTTTTCTCACATCCATTTAAAAGATTAAGCTTGAGCTTTTTTATCCATGAGAACCAGAATCGGGCTGGCTATATACACGGAAGAATAAGTACCGACTACTATCCCAACAAATAGTATGAACGCAAAATCGTTGATGACACCGCCACCAAACAGATACAGCGACACTACTACAAACAGGGTAGTCAAGGATGTAAGAATTGTTCTGCTTAAAGTTTGGTTAATACTTAAGTTTATGATTGAAGAGTACTTTTTCTTTTTATACAAGGTCAGGTCTTCTCTTATACGGTCAAATACAACAATAGTATCGTTCAGAGAATATCCGACTATGGTCAAAACCGCCGCAATAATCGGCAACGATATTTCTCTACCACTCAACGAAAACAACCCCAGAGTGATTAAAACATCATGAACCAACGCCGCGATAGCACCTACTGCGAATTTAAATTCAAATCTCCAACTGATATATATCAAGATTCAACAAAAAAAGAATAATATCAAAAAAAAAAACAGTT